>DASRCD010000764.1:0-3304 GCA_035653315.1 Candidatus Angelobacter sp. | reverse complement strand
TTGGAGATTGCCTGCAGGGATTCACCACGGATATCCATGAGCTTGCGCGCATACTCCAGGAGCATTTCGCCGGCTGGGGTAAGACGGACCCGTTTAGCGCTGCGGTCAAAAAGCTTTTGTCCATATTCCTGCTCAAGCTGGCGAATCTGGGCGCTCACAGCAGGCTGGGAACGCAGGACCTTCTCTGCCGCGCGGGAAAAGTTTCCCAGCTTCGCAACTTCCATGAACGTTTTAAACTGGTCAAAATCCATAGCCTGTAAAACATCAAAATATAAGAATAGTAATGCCCGTGGTCTAACGAATACGGCATTTCAATGAAAATCAGTTGAATGAAGGGATTTGTTGCTGGCCTTTACCCTGTCCTTGCTGCGGCTTGCCGGCGCCTGTTTTAGCGGCAACTTGTTGCGCTGCGGCTGCCTCCGCGGCTTTCAGGTCAATAATTCTGGTCTGCTGGTATGTGTAAGAAATGCGATGAATGATGGTGGTAGTTGAAAACACTGCCAAAACCCAAAGCACCGGAGCCATTGCGCCCCAGCGCGCAAACAAGGCCCCAATGATCACCAGCACCACGCGCTCAGGACGCTCCATGAATCCAACTTTGCAGGAGCCGATCAGCGACTCTGCCCTGGCCCTTGTATAGCTCACCATGACGGAGCTGACCATCACAAACGCCACAAGGACAAGATAGAAAAAGTGGTTCGCGCGCGCGTAGTAAACCAGCAAGCCAAAGAAAAGCGCAACGTCACTATAGCGGTCAATGACTGAATCAAAAAAAGCGCCAAAGGTAGTGACTTGTCCGGTGGCGCGGGCTACGCGCCCATCCACCATGTCAAAAATCCCGGCGCCGATAATCACCAGACCCGCATAAAGAAACATGCGGGAGTAATTACTGGAATTTGCGTAGCCAAAAAGAATGGCCGCAATGATATTGATTACCAGACCGATAAACGTGAGTACGTTGGGTGAAATTCTGGTAAGCGCAAGGCCACGAACAATGGCGTGCAACAGAACGCGGCATGCTCGCCCAAAGGCGCCAGTCCAGGTCATGAAGCCTCGTCATGAATGGTAGTTAAGTGCAAAACTTCCAGCTCGCGTTTCCCATTGGGGGTAATCACAGTGGCCGTGTCGCCCACTTTTTTCCCCATCAGCGATTTGCCAATCGGTGATGTAGTGGAGATCAACCCCTTGGTTACATCTGACTCTTCACTAGTTACCAGAGTATAAATAATCTCTTCTTCCTTGGTATTGTCAAAAACCTTTACCTTGGAGCCAAAAGCCACACGGTCTTTAGGAATATTCGTCAGGTTCACCAGCGCCAGCTCAGCCATGCGCTTTTTTAGCTGCCCCAGCCGGGCATTTACAAATTCCTGGCGCTGCTTGGCCATATGGTATTCAGCGTTTTCGCTGAGATCTCCCATAGCAACGGCCTTTTTAATCTCTTTTGGAAGCTCATGAGCCAGTTCATGTTCCAGCGCTCGAATCTCTTCTTCAAGCTTCTTTTTGATATGTTCGGGCATGTTGGGGGAAGAACACTCCTCTGGCTGCAAATCGGCGGCAGCAAAAAGGCAATTATAAACCTTTCAGCTTGAATACGTTAACTCGCTGGTTGTCCATGGCGGGAAATATTTTCAGGTGAGTAGCCTCTAAATCCAAAATATTTTGCTAAAACAGGATAAAAAGTTTATAATATATCCTGTTAGTTCCCCCTGCACATTGTCCCCACTTTTAGGTGTCTATGAATGTTCTAAATTTTCAAATCGGCGACAAAGTAGTTTATCCGAACCATGGTGTAGGAATCATCGAACAAATCAGCAGCCGGACCATCGGCCCTACTGTTCATAAATTCTATCTTCTCAAGATTAAAGCCAGCAGTTTGAAGGTGGAAGTCCCTTTTAATAACGTTGGGATGGTTGGCTTGCGCCCTGTGGTGAAGAACGGGGAAATCAATAAAATCGTCAACTTCCTTGTTGACGGCAAATGTGACAATAATTCTGACTGGAAGTTCCGCTTCAAGGAAAATTCTGACAAGATGCGCACCGGCTCTCTGCTGGAAGTGGCCGTGGTGCTCAAAAGCCTTCTCCTTCTGGCTAAGGACAAGCCTCTCTCCTTCCGCGAAAAAAAGATGCTGGATCGCGCCCGTTATCTGCTGGTAACAGAACTAGCGATGTCCCGCAATGTGGAAGAGGTTGAGATTGAAGACATGCTGAACAAAGCATTGTCGAAGTGTAAGCTGAAGTTCCCTGAAGTTACCGCTGACGCATAACGCTCTGTTCTGTCGCTTTTGTTCCAATCCACTTAACGTTATCTAAGTGGATATATTCCATGCTCCTGAGAGGCTGGCTCGGTGCGCAAGCCGGCCTCGCCGCATTTCTGTCTCGCGAATCTTATTCCGCATGCTGGGTATTGCCTCTCAGCAACTCCAGCGCGTGCGGCAAAATCTGCATCACTGCCTGCAACGACTCAACTGCTGCCGTGGGACTTCCCGGTAAATTCAGCATCAGGCTTTTGCCGCGTATGCCGCAAACGCCACGGCTTAATGCCGCGAATGGCGTTTTCCTGCTGCCTTCCAACCGCATTTTTTCCGCAATACCATCCACCCGGCGCTCCACCACTGCCAAAGTCGCTTCCGGGGTAACGTCTCTGGCGGCAATGCCCGTACCGCCTACGGTAACCACAAGTTGCGTGACCTCACTGCATTCAATCAGCCGCGCTGCGATTGCGTCTTTTTCATCCGGCAAGATAGAAGCATGAAGAATTTTGAAGCCTGCTGTTTCCAATTCCCGCACAATAGCCGGACCAGAAATGTCCTGGCGCTTTCCCAAGTAGGACGAATCGCTGATCGTCAATACTGAAGCAGTTTTAACCGGTGCGGTGTTCACTGGCGGCCTTTCTTAAGCTTCCAGCACGTTCTCTTCGGTGTCGCGATTGGATTCATCCAGCAGCCGCAGGCCTTCCAGCAGCAGGCCCTGCGTGGATTGCGTGGTGCTCTGCTCCTCACTGCTGCCTGCAAAATCAATCTCAAAGCTTCCTGCTGTCCAACTCAAGACTTTATAAACTGCAGGATCGCCTTTCAAGTCGCCATATACTGCGTGGTTGATCTGCCCATCGGTAAAAAACATCCTGCATTTATCGTTGCCGTTGCTCAGTGTAAGCGCGCAGGTTTTGCGCCCCATATCCAGCGATTGCAGCAGGTCCAGCACGTTCATCTGGGCCAGGCTGCCGCGCAGCACGGATTCTCCTGGCGCTTCTTTGGCCATCTTCTCCAGCAATATCTTATCCACAACCTTCTTGATCTTTGCCGTGG
>DASRCD010000763.1:0-2234 GCA_035653315.1 Candidatus Angelobacter sp. | reverse complement strand
ACTCGTGCAGTCCAGACAATTACAGCTTTTGACGAAATCTTGAAGCACCCCATATTGGGCGGCGGGACAGCCAGTTTTCAACTTGCCTTTGATTGGCGTGATTTTGGAGCCGAATGGGAGGAGCAAGGCTGGATCGGCAATACAGAAATGCGTGTTCTGCATGATACGGGTGTAGTTGGACTGTTGGTATTTGGGCTTTTTGTAGCATCACTGGCACATCGTGCGTGGAAAGCATATAAACTGGAATTAAGTCCTGAGTTGATGGCGCTAATGGTATCGCTGCTGGTCTATTGTCTGACATTTCAGGCAACAGAAGGTACGTTGCTGGGGTTTTCATGGGCGCATCTGGGACTGACTGCTTGTGGTGCTTCTGTGATTGGCGGCTCCAGTCATTTTGATAAGAGAGGGCAGGCGCAGATTGCTTCCAGCTGAGTTGTTTCAAACACCAGAAGGCACATTGCGGGACCTGCGGCATTATTTTAAGATCAAGGGCCTGCATTTAAGATGATGCAACCAGGACAAAATATTCCAGCAACTCAACGCAAGCTGCGCATCGCTATTTTCGGCGGCCGCGGCATCCCTTCTACTTATAGCGGAACTGAAACTTTCTTTATTGAGCTTGCGCCCCGCCTTGTCGAGCGTGGACATGAGGTGATTGTCTATTGCCGCAAATCGTTGTTTAAGGAACGGCCTCCCATGTACAAGGGAGTGCGTCTTATTTATCTGCCCAGCATTGAAACCAAAAATTTTGGCACTTTCACCCATACTCTGGCATGCATGATCGATGTTTTGCGCCGTAACGTGGATGCCATGCTGGTGACCAATGTGGCCAATTCATTCCATTGCCTTATTCCCAGGATTTTCGGCCAGAATTGCGCCATTAACGTGGATGGAATCGAATGGAAAAGAGGCAAGTGGGGAGCGTTGGGCAAAAGTTATTTTTACTGGAATGCCAAGCTTGTGGGAAAAATACTTCCCAAGGGCATAGTGACAGATGCATACGCAATGAGAAAGCTTTATCTGGACGAGTTCCATACCCCCTCAGCTTGCATTACCTATGGTGGAAACATTGAGACTTCTTCCCATCCTGAAGTTGTAAGGCAATATGGGCTGGAGCCCGGCAATTATTACCTGATTGCCAGCCGCTTAGTGCCGGAGAATAATGCGGCGCTCATTGTGGAAGGATTTAAAAAAGCCCCCACCAGCCGGCTGCTTGCCATTGCCGGCGACGCGAATTACCACAGCACTTTTATTGACGACTTAAAGGCGAACGCCGGAAACAGGGTCCGGTTTCTTGGGCATGTCGGCGACATGGACCACATCAAGGAGCTGCACTGCAACTCATACGCTTACATTCATGGGCACATGATGGGTGGAACCAATCCGGCATTGCTGAAAGCGCTTGGATTCGGAAATTGTATTCTGGCGCATGACAATCCGTTCAATGCCGAGGTCCTGGGCGAATATGGATTGTTATTCCGGGATGCGGATGCACTTGCGGAGAAAATTCATTACATTGAAAGCCAGCCCCACATCGCGGAAGACCTCAGACGGCGTGCTCCTGACCGGATTCGTAAGGTCTATAGCTGGGACCGCATTACTGACCAGTATGAAGAGCTGTTTTATCAGCTAAAAGCCGGGCAGGACCCAACAAAAATCCATTCCACCGTCCTTAATGCCCCTCCGGAGCCTATTCAAGACCGGGAGCCCAGTCCAATGCACTTCAGATAGGTGCCAAAACCGGCACTGCTGCTTGATTTACCTACTCTCATGCACTAGCCTACAAAGAAGGAATTCCAAGGAGGGTGGATGCGGATTCTTGTTGCCGGGGGCGCCGGCTACGTGGGTTCGGTTCTAATACCTAAGCTGTTGGAACGTGGGTATGACGTGGATGTGGTGGATCTTTTCTGGTTCGGGAATTTTCTTCCTCCAGAGGTCAACATTATCAGCCGCGATATTTTTGATCTTCAAGTCAATGATTTAAAAGATTACGACCAGGTGATCTTTCTGGCCGGGCTTTCGAATGATCCAATGGCGGAATTTTCGCCCAGCAAGAATTTTGTATTCAACGCGGCTGCCCCGGCGTATCTGGCTTATATCGCCAAGCAGGCAAAAGTGCAGCGTTATATTTATGCCAGCTCCTGCTCCGTGTATGGCTATACAGAAAATGAGCTGTTTGATGAAGACCGTCCGGTTTCGTCCACGTACGCGTATGGAATTTCCAAACTGCAGGG
>DASRCD010000762.1:0-6088 GCA_035653315.1 Candidatus Angelobacter sp. | reverse complement strand
GGGATGACGTGGATGCGCATGCCGCTTACCTGCTGGACATGGTTTGTCACAGCAGTCCTCATCCTGCTGGCATTCAGCGTTCTGTTGGTCGCGCTGATCATGCTGATGCTGGACCGCCATGCAGGCACAAACTTCTTTGTTCCCGGTGGATTACTGGTAAGTGGCAAGCCAGTGCTGGACCATAACGGCGGATCGCCTTTGTTATGGCAGCATTTGTTCTGGTTCTTTGGGCACCCGGAGGTTTACATCGCCATTTTGCCGGCAATGGGCCTCACGTCACATCTGCTTTCAGTCTTCTCACGCAAACCGGTATTTGGATATAAAGCCATGGTTGGTGCTACCCTGGCGATCGGCGGGCTTGGCTTTATGGTATGGGGCCACCATATGTTTGTGAGCGGCATGAATCCACATGCAGGGTTTGCCTTTTCCACGCTGACCACCGCAATTGCGGTGCCTTCCGCCGTCAAAACCTTTAATTGGACGGCGACACTATACCGCGGCAGAATCCGCTATTCCACGCCGCTGCTCTTTTCCGTGGGATTTGTTTCGCTCTTCATCACGGGAGGGTTGACCGGGCCTTTGCTGGCGCAACCGGCGCTCGATATCTATCTGCACGATACTTATTTCGTGGTCGCCCATTTTCACCTGATTATGGCGATGGCCGGGGTATTTGCGATTTTTGCCGCCACTTATTTCTGGTTTCCAAAGATGTTTGGTCGAATGATGAATGAACGGCTGGGTCAATGGCACTTTTGGGTTACGCTTTTTGGCGCTTTCGCAACATTCATGCCCATGCATCTATTAGGAATTGCGGGGCACCCACGGCGTTATTCACAATTAACGGGCGTACAATATGTAACTGCGATGCTGCCATTGCAGAAATTTATAACCGTGGCTGCCATCGTAACAATTTCCGGACAGATGATTTTCCTGGCCAATCTGTTCTGGAGCTTGCGCAAGGGGCCGGTGGCAAAAAAGAATCCGTGGGAATGCACTACGCTGGAATGGTCAGAGCGTTCTCAGGAAACAGGCAAGGCGCTGCTGGTAAATCATGGGCCGTACGAGTACAACGTTCCTGGAGCGGAGCAAGACTTTGTGATGCAAGACGCCCCAGCCACCTGAAACAGCAACCTGCAATCAGGGTAGTTTATGCCGATTATTGGCGACCGTGTAGAGATCGAGCACAAGCCTAAGCTGGGTGGTGGGGGACCGGGTAAAACTCCGCATCGCCGTGGGTTCGGCGGGGGCGATGATGGAGATCATGGCGGCCCCGAAAACTTTCAATCGCGCGAGCAGCGCATGCGCCGTTACCGCATTGCCATGACGCTGGGCATTATCTCGGTAACAATCCTGTTCATGACCCTGATTGCCCTGTACGTTTTCCGGCAAGGCAGAGGCCGCTTTGACGAGGATACGCGCCGCTGGGTACAAGACTGGGTCCCGCTGACGCTCCCCTATTTACAACTGTGGATCAATTCAGCAATCTTGCTTTTAAGCAGCTTAACGCTGGAGTTGACGCGCCGCACCATGACCCAGAAAGACGAATTTGCTGTAATGGGCATTGTGCCGCCCCGGCGTGCCACTGACGTTCCATGGCTGGCGATTACAGTGTTGCTGGGCTGCTGTTTTCTGGGCGGACAATTCCTGGTCTGGAACAATCTGCAGCATCAGGGAGTATTTCTTGAATCCAACCCCAGCCGCTCATTCTTTTATATTTTGACGGGAACACACGCAATCCACCTTCTGGGAGGATTGCTGGTCCTGTTCTATGCTGCCGCTGGCAAGCTTCTGGCCGTGAGGTTTGAGTCACAAAAAATCGCCGTGGAAGTCACCGGCTGGTACTGGCACTACATGGCCTTCCTGTGGTTCGGCATCTTTGCTCTAGTGCATTTTGTGAAATAAGAACAATTGCTCAAGTAAAACTTAAGCCTGTTCTCCTGCGCGCTTCACGCGAACTACTGTGATTTTCGCGAATCCTTCCTCAAAAGATGGAGGCCGCAGCTTGGCCGCCATTCGTTGGACAACGTCCTCTTTTACCTGACGCTCACGCTTACGGTTTCGCTCCAAACAAACTTCAAGTGGAACATCAAAGAATACGGCATGGACCTCATATCCAAAGCCTTTAGCCATCTTGATCCATTGGCGGCGTTCATGCGCGGCCAGATTGCTGGCATCCACATAATTCCACGGCATGCGGGCGATAAGCCGAGCGCGTAGAAGGGATCGCAGGGTGGAAAAAACCAAGTCCTGGTAGCGCTGCTCCGTAATGTCGTCAAAGAGGATGGAGCGCAACATGTCACTGGAGAGCGGGGTAACGCCACGGCGTTTGAACCACGTGGTTTTGCCCGAGCCCGGCAAGCCGATGGCAAGGACTACAACCCCTTTCGGCGGCCGGGGAGAAGTCTTGCTTCTCTCTGGCATGGGTTTGGCCTGTTCAGGCGTGCCGGGCGGTGGAACCGATGGAGATTCCGGCTGGACTTCTGTTTCCATCCGCTGTTCTTCCACCGGCACCGGAATGGGCGATTCGTAAGCGGGAGTTTCCGCCACGGAAGCAGTTTCCGGCCTGTCATCGTAAGCCGGGACAATGGGTTCGGGGTGCGACTCATCCACCGGGGGTTTTTGCTGGCCTACTTTGCCAGTTGCCTCGGTTTCATTTTCAGGTTTCTTTTTACGGCGCTTCATGCGCTCGCGCATCCAGTTGCGCATGCTTCAAGTGTGTAACACAACGAGCTAAGAAGTTGCAAGAAAAGGAACTTTTTGGGCCGAAGAGGCGGGAAAAATCCTGAAACCGGATCTTCCATCGTGTGCGGTCTGCTTTTTCGGAATGCGTGCATGCTCAAAATTCGCTTGATAGCGACCTCACATAATACCGGCAGAGAACCAGGCAGAAAAGCCGAACCGGAAAAAGTTATTCCACCTGTGAGAATTTTAATTTTTTTGTTGCATTCATAGTGCACATAGCTATAATTGCGGCCCAACCACACCAAAGCCATTTCAAACGCACTCCCGGCAGGTTTTCATGTCCCTGCAGAAGCGGTGAAGGTTTGGTTTTGCGGACGCTTTGGCCCCTGTCTTCGAAAGATGATTTGCCGGCTTGATGGTTCCTGCCCAGATCGGTCGCGAAGAAAATCCCAAAGAGAGCTGCAAGCAGCAGTAACCATCTGAACCCAATTCAGACTTACGCACAGCAATAGGCAAATATGCACAGCAAGAGAGTTCAAGGGAATTTCCAAGAGGCAAAAGGGCCAGGTAATTTACCAGTGATGTTCTAATCGCCGACAATTATTCCGGAATTTCACTGGACCCACATCACATTTGAAAAGACCATAAGCAGCGGGCTGCGGTTATTTTCAATTTTTGATGTTCCGAGAGAAGAGCAAGATCGAGCGATAAAAGGCGGAGACTGACCGCGTTCCCTTAGCGGCGTTCAGACAACAAAGAAGCGCAGGAACAAAAAGTCAGCAGAGCTAACGCCAGGATAGTTCTTGTAGCATTTGGATACCAACCGAGCCACATTCATAAAGCCGCGGGGCTTGCGACCTGCGGCTTTATCTGCGTCTAGCGTCCTTTCTTCCTCTTCATTTGCGAGACATTGCACCCAAGTTGCGCTCTCTGCTAACCTGATTAGTTTCAAGCTGGTATCGAGCAACTCTCCTGGTACGGTTACCGCATCAAACCGTTTTCGCATTTAAAGTTTCTCGGACCCCTTCTGAAGGAGATACATAAATGGCAGTGAAAGTGGGAATCAACGGCTTTGGCCGAATCGGACGCAACGTTTTTCGCACAGCGATCGAAGATCCCAATCTGGAGTTTGTCGCGGTCAATGATCTGACCAGCCCCGCAACCCTCGCGCATCTCCTGAAGTATGACTCTATTCTGGGCAACCTGAAGCATGAAATCAAAGCTTCCGGCGATTCCATTACGGTGAACGGCAAGGCGATCAAGGTGTTTTCAGAAAAAGACCCTGCCGCCATTAACTGGGAGTCAGTGGGCGCGCAGGTAGTGATTGAGTCCACAGGTAAATTTACCGATGCGGAAGCGGCGAAGAAGCACATGCGCGGCCCGGTAAAAAAAGTGATCATCTCCGCGCCGGCAAAAAATGAAGACATCACCATTGTACTGGGCGTGAATGAAAATAAATACGATCCGGCCAAGCACCATATTGTTTCCAATGCTTCCTGCACCACCAACTGCCTGGCCCCGGTGGCGAAAGTGGTTCATGACAGCTTTAAGATCCAGAGCGGAACCATGACCACGATCCATTCCTACACCAATGATCAGGTCATTCTCGACTTTCCCCATAAGGACCTGCGGCGCGCGCGTGCTGCGGCCCTTTCCATGATTCCTACTTCCACCGGCGCAGCCAAGGCGCTGAACCTGGTGATCCCCGATCTTAAAGGCAAGTTGGACGGCTTTGCCATGCGCGTGCCCACGCCGAACGTTTCTGTGGTGGACTTGGTGGCGTTCGTGGAGAAAAGCACAACCGTGGAAGAAGTAAACAACGCGTTGAAAGCCGCAGCCGATGGGCCGATGAAAGGCATTCTGGGCTATGAGACTGCCGAATTGGTATCGGTGGATTATCGCGGTGACGAGCGTTCTTCCATTGTGGATTCACCGCTCACGCGCGTAGTGGCCGGAAACTGCGTGAAGGTGATTGCCTGGTATGACAATGAATGGGGCTACTCCTGCCGCGTTCGTGACCTGATCCACTTCATGGCGAAAAAGGGACTCTAATGGCAGCAGTAACCGAGAAGAACATGGCCAAGCTTTCCATACAGGACTTGAATCTGGACGGGCATCGCGTGTTTATGCGCGTGGACTTCAATGTGCCTTTAACCGATGATGGCCGTGTGGCTGACGACACGCGCATCCGCGAGACCCTGCCGACCATTGAGTACGCGTTGCGCAAAGGCGCGCGGCTAATTCTGGCATCGCATCTGGGGCGTCCAAAAGGCAAGTTCAATGCCAAGATGAGCCTGAAACCGGTGGCGGAGCGCCTGCGAATCCTGCTGGATGAAAAACTTGGTCGCGGATACAACGTTGGCTTTGCTCCCGATTGTATTGGCCTGGCAGCGGAAGAGATGGCCAACAAATTGGAGAAAAGCCAGACTCTGCTGCTGGAAAACCTACGCTTCCATGCGGAAGAGGAAGCCAATGATGAAGAGTTTTCCCGCAAGCTGGCGGCGCTGGCGGACATCTACATCAATGACGCGTTTGGCTCAGCGCATCGCGCCCATGCATCCACGGCGGGCATTACAAAATTCATGGAAAAATCAGCCGCTGGCCTGTTGATGCAAAAAGAATTGGAATACCTGGGCAAGGCCACCACGAATCCTGAAAAGCCGTTTGTGGCGATCATCGGCGGCGCAAAGGTTTCAGACAAGATTGACGTGATTCGCAACCTCCTGACAAAAGTGGACGCGCTGCTCATTGGCGGCGCAATGGCTTATACCTTCCTTAAGGCGCAGGGCAAGCAGGTTGGCAAATCACTGGTGGAAGAAGACAAGCTCGATCTGGCGAAGTCACTATTGCAGGAAGCAAAGAGCAAGAATGTTCGTTTGTTGCTGCCTCTGGACCATGTGATTGCGGAAAAGATTGATGCTGCCGCGCAAACCCAGACCGTAACAACGGAGCAAGGCATTCCGGAAGGCAAAATGGGTTTGGACATTGGCCCTGAAACCATTGCCGCTTTCAGCAAGGAAATTGCCGCCGCAAAAACCATTGTGTGGAATGGCCCCATGGGCGTGTTTGAAGTTGCGCCGTTCGCGCATGGCACCATGAAGATTGCCGAAGCTGTGGCGGCGAACCAGAAGGCAACGTCCATTGTTGGCGGTGGAGATTCGGTTGCCGCAGTTCACCAATCCGGGCTGGCAGATAAGATCACCCATATCTCTACTGGCGGCGGCGCGTCACTTGAATTCCTGGAAGGTAAAAAGCTGCCGGGCGTGGAAGCGCTTTCCAACAAATAAATGCCGAGCAGTGCGCAATATCGAATCGGCTCGCAGGCCACGCTTGAGCTGGTGACAGGAAACATTGTTGATGAAACTACTGATGCCATTGTGAATGCCGCAAACTCTTCCCTGCTGGG
>DASRCD010000761.1:0-7821 GCA_035653315.1 Candidatus Angelobacter sp. | reverse complement strand
GTGATTACAGGCTCTTCAATCTTCGCAATCTCACTTTGATTGGGCCAGCGTGAGGGATTATCCACCTCAATTTTTTCACCATTGGTCTTAGTGATCTGGTAGCGCACACCCGGCGCGGTGGTGATCAGGTCCAGGTTGAACTCGCGCTCCAGCCGCTCCTGAATGATTTCCATGTGCAGGAGCCCAAGAAATCCGCAGCGAAATCCAAACCCCAGCGCAGCGGAGCTTTCCGGCTCAAAGAAAAAGGAGGAATCATTCAGCCGCAGTTTCTCCAGCGCTTCGCGCAGGGCAGTGTGCTCATGTGCGTCCACGGTGTACAGGCCGGCAAAGACCATGGGCTTGAGTTCTTCAAAACCGGGCAGCGGCTCAAGGGCCGGACGAGAATCATCGGTAATGGTGTCGCCGATTTTAGTGTCAGCAA
This sequence comes from Candidatus Angelobacter sp., assembly GCA_035653315.1. Classification (GTDB taxonomy): domain Bacteria; phylum Acidobacteriota; class Terriglobia; order Terriglobales; family Acidobacteriaceae; genus Angelobacter. Next base: position 7,400 of record DASRCD010000761.1, on the reverse strand, counting down.
CGTTTTTATTATTGGCGACAATGAATCCCACTTCACCGGCAACCAGTTCGTCGATCTCAACCGGCTTGGGTGTCAGCACGCCGAGCGTTTCCACGTCGAGCGTTTTGCCATTCCACCAAAGGCGCATCTTCATGCCTTTGCGCAGCGTGCCCTGAAAGAGCCGCGCAAGAATAATGACGCCGCGATAGGGATCAAACCACGAGTCGAAGATCAGCGCCTGCAATGGATTTTCAGGGTCGCCTTTGGGTGAAGGCAGCCGTTGAACAATGGCCTCCAGCAACTCCGGGACGCCAAGCCCGCTCTTGGCGCTTACCAGCATCGCGTCTTTCGTGTCGAGCCCCACGGTCTGCTCGATCATCTCCTTTGCGCGGGGAATATCCGCGCTGGGAAGATCAATTTTGTTGATGACCGGAATGATTTCCAGACCATGATTGATGGCGAGATAGGCATTCGCCAGCGTCTGGGCTTCTACGCCCTGTGATGCGTCCACCACGAGCAATGCGCCTTCGCATGAAGCCAGCGAGCGGGAGACTTCATAGGAGAAATCCACGTGGCCGGGCGTATCGATCAGGTTGAGCTGGTATTCTTCGCCATTTTTGGCCGTATATTTCATGCGCACGGCATGCGCCTTGATGGTGATGCCGCGCTCGCGTTCCAGGTCCATGGCGTCCAGCACCTGCGCCTGCATCTCACGCTGGGAAAGCGCTCCCGTCAGCTCCAGGAGCCGGTCAGAAAGCGTGGATTTGCCATGATCAATGTGCGCGATAATGGCAAAATTGCGGATGTGTGTGCGGTCCATGAGGATGGGCTAAAGTGCTATTTTAGCATTCAGGAGTCAGCAGTCAGCACTTAGCCCGAAATTGGCAGTGTTCTAATTCAGCTATGTCTCGCGGTTTCCTCGGGACTGCCGTTTTTCACCCATTCGCCATAATCCTCTACGTGTTCGGAATATTTCCACACATAGCGAAAATGCGTCTCGTGCTCTCTGTCGAAGACATCTTTATATTTGATAAATCCCCTTATTCCAGCAAAAAATCGACGCGCCTTGACCTCGGAGATAAAAAATTGTTCTTCGCGACTGTTCAGCGTGAGGAAAGCGTAGCAGTCCAGTGGCGGACTATTGGCAGAAATGGCCATGGGCAGCGTGTGAATTGGAAGCATAATAGCTTCTCCGAGTTCAGGATTGTCAACAACCGCCCACGGAAAGACGTAGGCAACACAAAGATTCTCCGTTATGAAGGCGGCGGTCGGGCCGCAAACGCTTACTGCGAAATCCACAGTGTAGGCAGGGTCGGGTTTCGGGGGCAGAACGAGAGGCTTTATGTCAACCCGCAATCTCGCTCGTTCCTTGCTAATGTAGAGCTCAATATTTTCCTTAGCAGCGTCGGCGCTTTTTTCAGCTGCTGCGACCGATTTTTCCAGTATTTCAATTTGCCTGCCCACTTGTTTACCGGAATCCTTCATCGCTTTAAGTTGAGCGTCCATCAAACCAGCTTGCTCTCTCATTGCATTCCATTGGCGAAACATTACATGCCTCTGCCGTTTCATTTCGTGTCGTTGCCGCCTCATCTCCCGAGCTTGACGGCGATAGACCATCCAAGTGAGAAACATGACAACCAACTGCAAGATCCCCACGGCAGCCAGCACTCCGGTAAACCACGTCAGTTTCCTTTGAGTGGAGCGGTCCTCATTGGATGTTTGCTCATTGCCTTGCTGTGCATGGTCATTAGTCGTTGTGGCATCGTGCTGGTCTTCCGGAACAACAGACGTTTGCAATGTGGCTGGCGTCGGTTGTGTGACTTGAGTTAGATTGCTTTTAGTGGCGTTGGTGTTTCGAGTGCTCTCAGCCCGATAGGTTTCAGCGGTCTTTTTGTGTTGTGGCACTCTCGCTGATTGTTGGGTGAAAACGATTATTGCGATAAGCAGCCATTTATAGAGATGTCAAATTATTAGGACACTACCAGATTTCCAGTTGAATGTCCTTGTAGCTACTAATCAGTTCGAAATCCGAGCGGTTCGAGGTTATAAGGCGGGCGCCGTATGAGCGGGCTGTAAGCGCGATGAGTACGTCGAAATGCAGATCACGAAGCTTTTCCGAGCCGAACCCCTTTTGCACGGAAATCTTTCCCAATATCTGACCAGAATCAAGCCAGTTACTCTCCGTAGGGGTAAGGATTAGATGATTTCTGGCCAAAGCTTCTATGAATTTACGTTCCTGGACGCGAGTGGCGCCGCGCCACAACTCTGCCAGAACCACCGATGAGTTGCGAATGACGCCTCGGACGGAATCAAGGCGCTGCTGATGGCGGCCTGCGCGCAAATAATCAATCAGCACCGAGGTATCGAAAATAACGAGATTAGCGGTCATGTCCAGCAAACTTGAGTTTCCCGGCGTGCTTTTTCATCAGTTTTTTGAAGCGTTTAAGTGCTACGATTTCCTGCAGGGCGACATGTACCGCTTCGGTCCTAGTCTTGACGCCCAGAACTTTTGCGGCTTCATCAGCCAATTGTGTGTCAAGTCTGATTGATGTCATCGTAACTGCCATTCTGGTTCCTCCACCTAGCATATATACATTATAGCAAAATTATATATACAAAAAAATGCAGTACTGTTTCTTGCTCTTGCGTATGTTGTTGCATGGATTTATGCTGCATGGTTCCCGGAGGTTACTGATGCGCTACTTAGAGACCATCTTAATTGTGGTTTGTTCCGCTTTGAGTTTCGCTCAGCCACAAGGCCAGCCCACCACGAAAGACTTTATCCGCGTGCAGTCGCCGACTATCGCATTAGAGCACGTGCGCGTGATTGACGGCACGGGAGCGCCTGCACAGGCCGACCAGACCATTCTGATCTCCGGCGGAAAGATCACGGCCATCGGCAAGGCTGGTGCGGTGCAGGTCCCGGCGGACGCCAGTCGCATGGACATGACGGGCTACTCGGCTTTGCCGGGTCTGGTGGGCATGCATGACCATCTTTTTTATCCGGCAAGCGGCGGGCTCTACCATGACATGCCGTTCAGCTTTCCACGGCTCTATCTAGCGCTGGGTGTCACAACAATTCGCACCACCGGCAGCATGGAGCCTTACACTGACCTGGAGCTGAAGAAGAATATTGATGCGGGAAAAATTCCCGGTCCAAAGATGAATGCCACCGGTCCTTACATGGAAGGCGAAGGGCTGCCGCTGATACAGGTGCATCAGCTCACTGGGCCTGATGATGCTGTTCGTACCGTTGATTACTGGGTTGCGGAAGGCGCGCGCTCTTTCAAGGTTTACAACTTTATTACCCGCGCAGAATTGAAGGCCGTGATCGATACCGCCCACAAGCACGGCATAAAAGTTACAGGGCATTTATGCTCCATCGGCTTCCGTGAGGCCGCTGACCTTGGCATCGACGATCTGGAGCACGGGTTAACTGTGGATACAGAATTTCATCCTGACAAGAAACCGGATATCTGTCCCAATCCGAACCAGGCAGTTGCTGCCGCAGCCAAGCTTGATGTTGCCGGCGAACAGATACAAACCACCATTAAGACACTGGTTGATAAGCATGTTGCTTTGACTTCCACCTTGCCGGTGTTTGAACAATTTGTGCCGTCGCGTCCAGATGAGCCGCAGAAAGTGCTGGACCTGCTGAGCGACGATGCACGCAAAGCCTATCAGGCCAATCGCGCACGCATTGCTCAGAATCAGCAAAGCCCGTGGCCGGTGATGTTCAAGAAGGAGATGGAATTTGAGCGCGCCTTTGTGAAAGCAGGTGGCACGCTGCTGGCGGGGCTTGATCCCACAGGGATTGGGGGCACGATTGCCGGCTTTGGCGACCTGCGTGAAGTTGAGCTGCTGGTGGAAGCAGGCTTTACTCCGCTGGAGGCAATCAAGATTGCCACGCTGAATGGCGCGGAGTTTATGGGTGAGCAGACAAAGATTGGTTCGCTGGCATTAGGGAAACAGGCGGACATCATGCTGGTAAAGGGCGATCCGTCCACAAAGATTGAAGACATTGAAAATGTAGAGCTGGTCTTTAAAGACGGCGTGGGCTGGGACTCAAAAAAGCTGATTGATTCAGTGAAGGGGCAGGTGGGGACGAGATAAGATTTGGAGTTAATCCCGAGCACAGAAGGCGGAGAAAGCCCTTGTCATTAGTTGAATGTGGCAATGGATTCTTTGCTGCCCGGGACTTCTGACGATCAGTGAAAGATAGTGAGGAACACGGTATAGCCGGCAAACTAGGCGCAATTTTGGTCGTTGGTGTTTTTTTCTGCGGGTATCGCCAGCCGGAGAAAAACGCTAAAGTGCGGCAAGCAGCCACGCCACAACTGGCTCAGGCAACGGTAACCCCAACTCCCACAGGGGATGCCACTCCATTCCTGATTACAACTTCAACAAAATGGAAAATGGTGGAAGAGTTTGATTTCCAATTGAAGGCAGACCAGTCGGTAACGCATTTCAAGCTGGAAATTCCTGAGGGTTATAACGATCCAGGGGATTTCAACACAAATCTTCTTTCATGTTTATTACCATAGGCCATAGCCGAGTAAATAGTCAGAAATAAGCAGGAGATGGCGGTTACTATTTTCTTATGCGAGTTCTGATTGCCGGTGGCGGCACCGGCGGACATGTGATCCCTGCGCTGGCCATTGCGCGCGAACTGAAATCACGCTACAACGCAGAAGTTTTGTTTGTGGGAACGGCCCGGGGCATAGAAAACCGGCTGGTGCCACAGGCCGGTTTTGGATTGATGCGGGTGAAAGTGGGCGCGCTCAAAAATGTGGGGCTGATGACCCGCATGCGGACCATATTTGATCTGCCGAAGGCGGTGGTGGAGTCGCGCAAAATCATTCGTGCTTTTGGAGCAGAGGTGGTGGTGGGCGTGGGCGGGTATGCTTCCGGTCCGGCGATGGCCGCAGCCATCCTGATGCGGCTGCCGACACTGGCTTTTGAGCCCAATTACGTTCCCGGTTTCGCCAATAAGCTTGTGGGACATCGCGTTTCCGCTGCCGCAGTGCATTTTGAGCAGACACAGAAGTATTTTCGCAATGCCCAGGTTGTGGGCGTGCCGGTGAGAGCGGAGTTTTTCAAGGTGCCTGTGCCGGCCAAGGACCATCCGCCAACGTTGCTGATTTTTGGTGGAAGCCAGGGAGCACAGGCGATCAATCAGGCGATGACGGCGGCTGCTCCGGAAGTGTTACGGCAAATTCCCGGACTGCGCATCATCCATCAAACCGGAGAGCGCGACTATAATGACGTGCAAGCTGCATACGGGCGCTCAGGAATCACAGCAGAAGTTTCAGCTTTCATTGATCACATGCCGGCGGCGTTTGCACGCGCCGACTTGCTGCTTTGCCGCTCCGGAGCAAGCACGGTAGCGGAGATTACCGCAGCGGGAAAGCCCGCGATTTTTGTTCCATTTCCGCGCGCCGCAGACGATCATCAGCGGCGCAATGCTGAAGCAATTGTGGAAGGCGGCGCAGCCGTGCTGGTGCCGCAAGCGGAGCTTACGCCGGAACGATTGGCCCAGGTGATCACGGAGCTGTTTGCCGATCCGAAGCGTCTAAAGGAGATGGCAGAAAGAGCACGCGCGCTTTCGCACCACGATGCAGCAGGCCGCGTGGCACTGATGGTAGCGGAATTGAGTGGATTGCCAAAATTGCCATGATTGCCAAAATCGCCTGAATTGAAGAATGTGGCGATGGGAGCATCGAGTGAACGCCGTGATCAGGTGATCAAAGCGCAAGGTCCCTCGTCGCTACTCGGCGCTGAAGATTGCGCGCCTTCGCTTACGCAATTAGGGATGACGAGAGCGTTTGGGTTTGAGCAAAGCAGCATAGTAGGGCCAGGCAGCAGTGCAGCGGTGAAACGCCGTAATCGGTGATCCACAGCAAAGAAAGCCGCGAGCCCGACTACGCGGCGAGCGGCATGCCTTAGGAGCATGTAGCACTTATCAAGGCTGTTAAAACTGTTTAGCGGTTGTCGCAAAGCGACTAAAAAGAAATGTTCGCAAAGATTCAAAGAATACATTTCGTAGGGATTGGCGGGATCGGCATGAGCGGCATTGCCGAGGTCCTGCTGACGTTGGGCTACAAGGTCACCGGATCAGACCTGAAAAGCTCCAGCGTGACGGAAAGACTTGCGGAAAAGGGCGCGATTATTTTTGAAGGACATCGCGCGGAAAACATTACGGGCGCAGAGGTGGTGGTGGCCAGTTCGGCCGTCCGGCGTGACAATCCTGAGATCGCGGCAGCCCGCGCGGAGCATATTCCGGTGATACAGCGCGCGGAGATGCTGGCTGAATTGATGCGCCTGAAATATGGAATTGCCATTGCCGGCATGCACGGCAAGACAACTACCACAAGCATGGTTGCGGCGGTGCTGGCCGGCGGCGGACTGGATCCTACAGTAGTTGTGGGCGGACGCGTGGATGCCATGGGATCAAATGCGCGGCTGGGCAAGTCACAATACCTGGTTGCGGAAGCCGATGAGAGCGACCGCTCTTTCCTTAAGCTCTCACCCATTCTTGCTGTGGTGACCAATATTGATCGCGAGCACATGGATTGCTATCGCGATATGGCGGACGTGGAACAGGCCTTTCTGGATTTTGTGGACCGCGTGCCGTTTTACGGGATGGCCGTGCTGTGCCATGATGATGAACGCCTGCGCAATATGCTGCCACGCCTGGCACGCCGCGCCACAACTTACGGCACGCATGAAGATGCTGACTTTCGTGTTTTATCGGCACGGGGCAAGTGCAGCAAGCACCTGGCGCATTTTTCCGTGGAGTATCACGGCAAGTCCCTGGGGGATTTTCATTTGCGTGTACCGGGCGCGCACAATGTGCTGAACGCAACGGCAGCGGTGGCGGTGGGCGTGGGGCTGGATATTGATCCTGATCGCATTCGTGAAGCGCTGGAAAACTTTCGCGGCGTGGACCGGCGTTTTCAACTCAGGGGACGCATTGGCGACATCAGCGTGATAGACGATTACGGCCATCATCCCACGGAGATCCGCGCCACACTGGCAGCTGCCAGGCAATGCGGATTTAATCGTGTTCACGTGATCTTTCAGCCGCACCGGTTCACGCGCACACGCGACCTGATGGAACAGTTTGGCTCATCCTTTGGCGATGCGGACAATGTTTTTGTGCTGGATATTTATGCAGCCAGCGAACCTCCGATTGCCGGGATTACAGGCGAACGGCTGGCAGCGGCCATCCAGAGCGCCAGCGGCAAGAATGATGCCGCGCGTTATGCAAGTTCATTTGATGAAGCCGCGCGCGCGGTGACCGCGCTGGCAGAGCCGGGTGACATGGTGCTGACGCTGGGAGCAGGCAGCGTCTCACAGCTTGGGCCAATGGTACTGGAACAACTAAAGAAGAAGCAGGCGATTCCTACGCCGCAATCGGC
>DASRCD010000760.1:0-8027 GCA_035653315.1 Candidatus Angelobacter sp. | reverse complement strand
TATGCCGAACACTTCTCTAGCGACATCACTGATCGTGTAAGCCGCCGCCTTAAGCAACAGAGGCTCTCGATCCGATTCGCCTTTATTTTTTTGCTTTAAGATTTGGCCGACGCGCGCAAAAAATGGAGCACAGAGTGCCTTGTCATTTCTAAGCCGCGAACTGAGAATGTCTGCAAAGCTCGTGTCGGCAAGATAAGGAGTAAGTTTCTCAAGGGTATCCGAATTAATACACACACACGAAGTCACCGATACTTGATGCCTTGATGCATTCCGAATCTCCTTAAAGCGTCTATTCAAGTATGCGTTTACCCCAAAGTACCCGCCAAAATCATCTCTGGTGACCAAGACGGGGATAATTGTTGAAATCGACCGCAAATCGACATCTTGAATTTCCGCCGTACGACCACCTTTTAAGAATGTGTCGATTGCAGCTACCAGTTGCCGAACGCCTTTGCGATCATTTCCAAGCCCGACATATTTCTTTTCTATTTCATCACGAAGTTTGTTTATATCACTACCATACTTAGCATCGGAGGCAATAGTACTTCCCTTCATTTCTAAAAACACAGCGATGCGCCCACAAACGACTATCGCATCGCATACTTCATGATTGAGGTCTTGAACATATTTCGGGTTTTTATACAAATGATTGAGTGGTGGAATACAGCTTTGCTCAAGCAGCCATAAAGCATAATCTTCAAATATGTGGCCCCAGAATGATGAAAACGGATTCCTTTCATGCGGATTCATGCTTTTGAAAATGCTCCAAAATACGCCACTCTCAAACTTTTCCACTCCTGATGGCGGATCTAATGGAAAAAAGTGGTCTGTAATATGCACCAGCGGTTTATCCCGCACAAAACGAAAATCATTTGGCTGCGGCGGATAAGCCTTTAGATTGCTGGCAAATTCATCTGGGCTCGCTCCCACGATTTGAAGGAAGGATGAAATTTCACCTTTCCCGATTGGTAACTGATCAAAGTATGTGACAGAAAAGCCAAATTGGGTCGGGTCTTTCTTGGCCTGTGCAACGTTCGCGAGACGCGTGAAAATGACGGCCATTAGCGCCTCGAACGTCTTAAATTCGACGCCGGTAGCCTGCTGAAAAAGGAAAGGTATATCGAAGAATCCCGCAGTTCCTCGGCGGCGTTCAGCAAACTTAGTTACGAGTAAATGTGACCTGCCCATCTTTAGCAAAGGATTTGTTAAGAGATTTGCTTCCGAAATTGGAACAAAATTCAAGATGAGCTGAAGGATGCCACTGTCATTTGCATTCGTTCCTGGTGCAGGGGTAAACAGGAGATCATTTGCAATCAGAAATATGTCCCCAAGCTGAGTCAACGACGTGGCGTTTTGTTCGCTTGGGTTTATATCGGGACAATATACGAATGCCTCTTGAATTAGAAATAGCAGTTGATGACGATGAAACACAACATCGTCGCGCCTAAGAATTTCAGACGCCAGGGCCAAAGGAAAAAACCGTCGAATTGCAGCTTTTTGTGCCTCCTCAGAAGGATCGGTAAGAAGATGATTGAGGGAGAAGTTCAGCACACTCAGAATGCGCAGCATGGTTGCACGATCCTGAAGTGAAAGAGCTTCTCTCAGTTTCATCAAATCGGGCTTGACGCCATGTACTTGGCTATATGGAAGATAAACTTTTTCTTGCATAGATGGAACAACTGGGCTCAGCACTCGTTACCAGTGATTATGCCAATAAAAAGGGCCGCTTCCAAATGATCTGCGGACCAAGAGGTTCCTTTTGGTAGCTCTGCTGCTTTTTCTCACTTCACATCCGCTCGGATGTACGCTGTTTCACAGCTCTGCCTGCCACTCGGTCTAAAGCGCCGGTTTCGCGCCAAAAAATAACCCAAAATCATTTTGTCACTCACCGCGCCGACGCTCGCGCCCTGCCATCCTGCGCTCCGCTGCGTTCTACCCCGTCTTTCGGGTCGTTGGATTTGTCTGGCTGCCGCCTGAAGTGAAAGACAAATCACGCCGACCCGGCAGACAGGGGTTTTTCAATGTTGGTTAATAGCAAAGACAAAATCAAAACAGTTCGTCAGGCCATCTGGGCAGGAGTTGAAGTTCTAGCGCATGACATTCAGTCAGGTCATCCCGAAGTGCTTTCTGAGTGTTTGAAGGCAATGGCACGTTTTCACACTTACAGCTTTGGCAATGTCCTCTTGATTTCAACGCAGCAACCCACAGCAACTCAAGTTGCGGGGTGGCGTGGATGGAGTGAATTAGGCCGCAGAATCAAGCAGGGTGAAAAAGGCATGTTGATTTTTGCTCCCATACTCTCTGACCCGAAAGCGCCAGCCAATACAGATTCCAGTGAGGCAGCGGAACTGCAGCAAGAGTTACTTGGATTCCGTCAGGTAAGGGTTTGGGATGTCTCGCAGACCGAAGGCGAACCAGTACCAGCCAATGACTTCTTTACCAAGCTTGATGTCTCTGAAGTACTGGCGAAACTTACCGAGTTCAGCGAGATGCAGGATTTTCAGATCGAATATACAGACAAGATCGCACCAGCGCGGGGAACCTCTTACCGTGGCCAGATTCGTTTGCTCAATGACATGGAAGAGAAGGAAACAGTTTCAATCCTCATCCGGGAATTGGCCTTGCAGATGTTGTATGAGATGCAGCGCCGCAGCTACGTAACCCGCCATGTTGTGTTAAGAGAAGCAAGGGCCGTTGCATTTGTTGTGTTGAGTGCTTTGGGCTTGGAAACAGAAGCAGCCGAAAGAATCGAGCTTTATCGTGACAATACTTATTTGCTGGCCGAGAGTTTGCAAGTAGTACAGCGCACATCAGCAATCATCCTTGGGGCACTCAGCCCCGAGGATGTGCAGAGCGCACAGGCGGTGAAATAATGACCGCCTCAATTCTCAGTGCAGTGCAGCAGATACGCCGTATGCGTGGCGGTTCACAGTCACATCTAATGCGCGCTTCAGACGGCAATTTCTATATCACTAAATTTCAAGGCAATCCGCAGCATACGCGAGTATTAGCCAATGAGTTTCTGGCCAGCAAGCTTGGTTTGCTCTTGGGTCTGCCAATGCCGGAAGTGGTTGTAATCGAAGTTTCCGACTGGCTGATTGGCAATTCACCGGATTTGTACGTCGAAAATGCCGGACACAATATGCCTTGCAGCAGCGGATTGCAGCTTGGTTCTCGTTATGTCGTCAATCCAGAAAAGGAGATGGTATTCGATTATCTGCCTGAATCTCTGATGCAGAAGAATATCCGCAACTTGCAAGACTTTGCCCGCGTTTTGGTGCTCGACAAATGGACAGGCAATGCCGATGGCCGGCAAGTGATATTCAGCAAATCCGCCAAGGCCAGAAAGTACAGTGCGACTTTCATCGACCAGGGCTATTGCTTTAATGCGGGGGAGTGGAATTTTCCTGATTCACCATTGCGCGGCATTTATGCCCGTAATTGCGTCTATGAATGCGTTACGGGCTGGGAATCATTTGAGCCAGTTTTGAGCCGTGCTGAGCAGATGGACTATAACCAGCTTTGCAGCGTGGCTTGCGATCTGCCGGAAGACTGGTGGCTCCGTTACGGCAGCGCTGATGCACTTTCATGTTTGTTTGACTTGCTCTACCAGAGGCGCTCGGGTATCCGTGACCTCATTACAGCTTTTCGCAATTCCAGCCGCAACCCTTTTCCAAACTGGAAAAGCTGACCATCCGGCAAGACCCAAAAAATGCCATCTGGCTTTGAGCCAGATGGCATTTGCTTTTTGGCATGAAGGCAAAAAAAATCGAGAGGCGCGCCATCGCGCCTCATAATCTTCCCCTACCATATTCAACCTTCTGTGCATCTCTTTTTGTATTGAATTTGCTGCAGCACGGTGGTGTAATGTGGTGCAATACCTGTGAGTGAATTCATTATGACCCTTACCCGTGCTAAATTGCAGAGAATGAAACCTTCTCAATCCCCTCGTACTTCAGTCACCTTTCCTTCCAAGCTCTACCAGAGGCTTGAATATCTTGCTAAGAAGAAAAAGGTATCAGTTGCCTGGGTTGTCCGCGATGCAGCGGAAAAGTACGTTGCCAATCAACGCGTTCTTTTTGCGAAGAGCCAATCATGAGCATGACCGCCCGGCTGTTTCCAATGCCCGCCACCGCCCAAAAGGCCCCGCGTCTTCCTGTCAAGTCGTCACTTCCAGATGCTGTGGTTAAATGCCAGGACAATCTCGTCTTTATGCGCTCCTTACCTGACGAAAGCATGAAGCTGATCGTCACGTCACCTCCCTATAACCTCGGCAAGGCCTATGAGACGAAGAGTTCCCTTGATGCATACTTAGACGCACAGCGAGAAACAATAAAAGAGGCAGTTCGTCTCCTGCATCCTCACGGTTCTATCTGCTGGCAAATCGGAAATTATGTCGAAGAAGGCGAAGTCTACCCACTCGATATCCTGCTTTATCCCGTGTTTAAAGAAGCAGGATTGCAATTACGCAACAGAATTATTTGGACGTTCGGGCACGGCCTGCATTGTCAAAAGCGCCTTTCTGGTCGATATGAGACAATACTGTGGTTCACGAAAGGCGAGGACTACACTTTTAATCTTGATGAAGTCCGCGTACCTTCGAAGTATCCGAACAAAAAACACTTCAAAGGCCCCAATAAGGGAAAATTGTCAGGTAATCCTCTTGGAAAAAACCCTTCCGACGTCTGGGATATTCCCAACGTAAAAGCGAATCATGTTGAGAAAACGGATCATCCATGTCAGTTTCCTGTGGGACTGGTGGAACGTCTCGTCCTGGCGCTCACTAAAGAGGGCGATGCTGTTCTAGATCCATATTTAGGTGTTGGAGCCAGTGCTATTGCAGCCCTAAAGAATGGCCGCAGAGCCTATGGGTGCGATAATATTCAGGACTACGTCGATACCGCTTGGGAACGGATTGGGCAGTTGCGGTCTGGTAAATTAAGGGTACGGCCAATGAACAAACCGGTTTATGAACCGCCGCCGAGGGAAAGTGAATGAACTTTGTCGAAGGATATTCCCATCGCCACGGTAAAATTGAGTGGGAAAAGCGGGAACTCGACGAATGGATTACGGATGTATTCAATGCACCCGCGATAGCGGTTGAGGCGCACGCGACAAATGCTATCAGGGATCACGTTCGCCGAGAACTCACAAATGAAGGCTGGTCCGACGAGGTTGCTATCGCACCGAACTTCACCAGCGTAACAGTCTTTAGCCAGAAAGATGTACTTGCGATACAGATACAAACCGGCAATGTTAGCCGTGTTTTTTATGATCTGCTGAAACTCCAGTATCTTTTCAGCCGCGACAAAATTGAGGCCGCGGCGCTTGCCGTGCCAACTAAGGCAGGTGCGCAATTGCTCGGGAGTAATATCGCGAATTTCGAGCGTCTGTGTGGAGAACTTCAACTTTACGACCGTATCATCACAGTGCCCATATTAGTCATTGCTTTCGAATAAGGAAGATATGGTTTACACGATTAAAGTTACCCCACAACACGAACGCGAGACGCAAATTGCCGCTAGCTCTCAGAATCCGATTGAGAGATCTGCCTTTCACGAATACCAAAACGCAACTCAACTACTCCCAGTCATTCGGTTGCCGATAGATGTTCCGATCTATCGTATGGCCAACGGGCGTACGCGAACGGCGCAACTCCAATACATCAGATCCCATAAACTTTCGATCAATTTTTTTAGTGCCGGACAAGAAAATCAGGATGCGCAGCAAGCGCAGCACAACATTCTTGATCGCTTTTCCAAGGAAGGCACTGCATCCATTATTCCCATAGCTACTGTTCTAGGAGAAGGCAGACAAACAGAGCCGATTCTCATCACTGCCGCAGGAATTGTGGTGAATGGCAACCGGCGTCTGGCAGCGATGCGCGAGCTTTATGCGAGTGGAGAAGCTTCATACAGCGGTTTCAGCCATGTTATCTGTAAGGTGCTGCCGTCTGCTGTAACTCCAAAAGAAATCAAAGAAATTGAAATCCGACTACAGATGCAGCCGGAAACAAGGCTTCCGTACACATGGGTTAATGAAGCGCTGACTATAAAAGATCTGATGCTCACCGGTTTCACTCGCGACGAAATAGCTCGCGACATGCGAAAACAGCCGCGGGATGTTGATGTTGCGCTGCAAGCGCTGTCACACGCCGAGATATACCTGAAGGACTGGCGTAAAGCTTCGGAGGAGTATGACTTGGTAGAGGGCGCAGAACAAATGTTCGGCGACATGGCAAAGCTTCTCAAGGACAAGACAGGTGACGAACTAGAACTGAGTCGTCGAATTGCGTTTGTTATTCAGGATAATTCCAAGGAACTTGGGGTTCGAGCTTACGCTTTCAATTTCAGCTTCGGAAGAAAATCCGATGCCGTTGCCGAGGCGCTTGCGACTCGATTAGGCGTGGATCTAACAGCGCCGCCCATGGGGTCAAGCCACTCGAGCGAGTCTCTAGATATAGATATCGATGATGAGACAGAGGGTGCCAGCTATAAACCCCTCATCGATCTGCTTGACGATCCGACCCGTCGCGAAGAAGTAGCGGAAGAACTTGTTTCGGTTTGCGAAAGTATCCGAGCTACGGAACAGGATGAAAAGCGTGGCCAAGCCGCCCTTAAAGCAGCTAAGGATGCTAATACAAAACTTCTTGAGCTCGACATTGCAACGGCGGATCCATCTACGTACTCCGCAATTAACGCGCAACTTGATAGTGTGATCGCCCGCGCCACAAAACTCAAAGAGGAAGTTACCAACGCAAGCTCAAAACCGAAATCCCCGGCAACTGCAAAACCTCAGCCGTAGTTGACATGAACTTGCCACCCGTCGAGATCGAGATAAGTTACAATGCGACCACGCTTCGCGGCATTTTCCGCGTTCAGACAGCACAGGAGAATGCTATTTGGGAGCGGCTTACGCAGCGTGCCACTGCGCTTGAATCGGACTATGAACTTGCTCCAGGTACTCTCGAAGTTCCATGGACAGCTGTCCTTTCTGTCATCCGCGAATTTGCGCCGTTACAGCGAACCCAAGGTTTTAATTTTCGACCTGTTGGCATAGCTAAGGAGAAGATCGATCAATTTGTTCGCGAGTACAAGGCTGTAAAAAACTCACGCGGAACTCTAGCAGCCGCACTCACAGATGAGGAAATTAACCAGCAGCTTCGGGCGCATGATTTTACGAAACGCGACCTGAAGTCATTTCAAACCCGCGATCTCAGTCACCTTCTTTCCCTTGCTAACGGAGCAAATTTTTCGGTTCCCGGAGCCGGAAAAACAACTGTCACATTTGCTCTTCATTTACTTACCCAGAAACAAGGGCAGCATTTTCTCGTAGTTGCGCCCAAGAATGCCTTCATGGCTTGGCAAGATGTGGTTCGTGATTGCATCGATGCCAATGGGAAAAGCAGCAATGGCGAACCGTTTACTGTTCTCACAGGCCCCCCGGATGCAATCGCCGCGCTTTTAGATTCGGGAGCTTCGCGTTTTCTAATCAATTACGACCAGCTCATACGAATCCCCACTATCATCAGCGCCTATTTATCACGCCGTGCTGTTCATCTCGTTCTTGACGAATCGCATCGAATGAAAGCCGGAATGGCCTCACAACGCGGCTCACTGCTTCTCAACTTGTCCTCTCTTCCGATCAGGCGCGACATTCTAAGTGGCACACCAATGCCGCAATCTACCAGCGATTTGCAATCACAACTTGATTTCTTGTGGCCGGGTACAGGCCTGGGATTAAAAATCGGGCAAGGTGCGGCTCCAAGGGAGGTCTTGGGTAATCTGTATGTCAGAACGACTAAAAGTCAACTGGGATTGCTCAAACCCCATCGTCAATTTATCAATGTGGAGATGAGTCCTGGACAACAAGCACTTTACGCGATTGTGCGAAATGAGGCACTGAAACAGCTCAGCTCCCTTAAGTTGGAGCGTCGCGTTGACGTTTATCGTGCTCGCCGTTCCGTCATGACCTTGCTCCAACTGTCTGTCAATCCAGTGCTGGCACTAAAAGCGATGGCCGAAACA
>DASRCD010000759.1:0-4143 GCA_035653315.1 Candidatus Angelobacter sp. | reverse complement strand
GACCCGTCATTGTGGCCGCGTTATGAAGAGCGCGCCGTCCGTAAGTTTCCGAAAATGGGCGATATTTCCTGCCGTTCGGCTTTGACCGTGCATCGTGGGACAGCGCACGCTTCGCCGGTTGCGCGTCCGGTGCTGGTGCTGGGACTTGACGCGCCCGGAGCAGGACACGCAGCGCTGCATGACATGATGGTCACCAAGGACTTCCATGCCTCACTGCCGCAATCAGTGCGCGACCACCTGGTATGCCGCGTGGTTGACAAACTGGAACCCATTACACAGAAGCATGATATTGAAGGCCTGATGATGGGATAAGGATAGAATCGAACTTATTGGCTTACTGCTAAGTTCTTTAAGGCTTACAGCCTCAACGCTGATTCCATAGTCTATTCCTAGGTTCCCGAACCCATACAATCCTCCGGAAAAACCTTAATTAAAAGCAGAGTTGCTCAAGCTACAATGCGGTTATGCAAAAACTATGTTTTGGGCGCTGTACTTATTGGTGCTGGTGTGTGCGCTCCCAGCTACAAGCAGCCCACAAACCATGCCTTCAGCCGATAAAAAATCTTCTGCCTCAGGTCCTTCTGAACAGCCGGCCATCATTGAGGAATTAAGCACTATCGTCCGTTTTGAGAATGACGGACACAGCGTGCAAACGGTGCGCCAGCGGGCCAGGATACAGAGTGAGGCCGGGTTACGTCTTTATGGCATTATCAACTTCAGCTTCATAGCAGGACAGGATTTCTCCATAGATAGCGTAGAAGTCCATAAAAAAGATGGCAGCATTATTAAAGCAAAACCCAGTGATATCCAGGAAGCCACGCCGGAAATGAGCCGTGAAGCTCCCTTATATAGTGATTTGCGCCAGAAGCAGGTCACGGTTCCCGGTCTGGGCATAGGGGATGAAGTTAGTTTTCAATACACCGCAAAACAATCGCCGCTTGTTCCAAACCAGTTCTGGTTCCAGCATTCGTTCACTAAAGAAGCTGTTGTCCTTTCTGAAACAGTGCAGGTTAATGTTCCAAAAGACCGCAAGTTACACATGAATTTTCGGCCTGAGTACAAGCCGGAAATAATAACCAATGGCGACCGCACTATCTACGAATGGCATGCGGCGAATGAAAAAATAGAAGAAGAGAAAAAAGCAACCGCGAAAAAAGAGAAGTTGAAAGGCACAGCCCCATACGCTGACATTGAGCTTTCCACCTTTGAAAGCTGGGAGCAGGTTGGTTCATGGTATTACGGCTTGCAGCATGATCGCGTTATACCCAGTGCAGCGGTTCGCGCCAAAGCTCTGGAATTAACCAAAGGACTGGACAGCCAGGAAGCAAAGATCAAGGCGCTGTATCAATTTGTATCGCTCAACTTCCGGTACATCAGCCTGGATTTTGGCATCGGCAGATATCAGCCACATGCAGCCGAAGAAGTGCTGGCCAATAGGTATGGTGATTGCAAAGACAAGCACACGCTACTGGCTGCGCTGCTGGAAGCTGTGGGAATTCCAGTTTACCCTGCATTGATCAGCTACCATGCTGACGTTGATCCTGAAGTGCCTTCACCTGCGCAGTTCAATCATGTGGTTACTGCCATACCTATGGGAAAGAGCACTCTCTTTCTCGATACTACTGCTGAAATTGCTCCGTATGGAATGCTGTTTGCCCCTTTACGCCACAAAAAGGCCCTTGTGATTGCGGGAAACTCAAACTCACAGTTTGTGGAAACACCAGCAGACCCGCCTTTTACAGCGCAGGAAATTTTTGATCTTCAGGGCAAAATAGACGACTCCGGAACACTGGAAGCGGAGGTGAATTATTTCATTCGGGGCGACAATGAAATTGTTTTCAAAAATGCATTCCGGCAATCGCCGCCAGGCAAGTACAAGGATATTGTTCAGGGTATCTCCTATTATGCGGGCTTCATGGGTGAGGTGAGCCAGGTGAAAATTGAAGGCCTGGAAAATCTGGACGAGGGAATCCGCATTTTGTATCACTATCATCGTCCTGAATATCTTCACTTGAATGATGACGTGCCAAAGAATAGCCTTCCACTTGCCGCCCTTCATCTTCCCGTCTGGGAAGAGAATGAAGCCAGCCTGCGCCTCTATACCTCTACAGCCGAGGTGGTCCACAAATGCAGGATCGAGTTGCCTTCAGGGGTTACGATTCAGTCGCCGTTGGATGTAAAGCTGGATCGCGACTATCTGCATTACCAGTCCAGATACTCAGCCCAGAAAAATGTTGTCACCGGTGAAAGAAAGATCAGCATTCTTGCGGAAGAGATTTCCGAAGATCATCGTACTGATTATGCCGCCTTTAAAAAGGCGGCCGATGCTGATGAATACCAGAACGTTGTCGTGCGCCTGCCTCAAGGGTTTGTTGCCGGCAAGGGCAGCCCGTCTTCTTCCACTGACCTTGACGAGTTGGCACGCCAGGCAGAAATTGAATATCGCGAGCGCGATTACAATGCCGCTATCGCTGATCTCCGCAAGATTGCCACGAAAGACCCATCACGCAAAGGCATATGGACTCAGATCGGCCTCATTGATGGCCATTTGAATCGTTTTGAAGATGCAACCGCTGATTTTTTGAAGGCACTCAAGCTTGATCCATTCGATGCGCAGGCCCATGCCGAGCTTGGCGGCGTTTATCTTTTCGCCAGGAATATACCCGCCGCTATGGAGGAGTTGAAAAAAGCGGAAGAGATTGATCCGCTCAACCATCGTGCTCATTATCTATTGGGTTGGCAATATTCTTCAATCGCCCACGATGCAGTGAATGCTGTTCCCGAACTGGAAAAAGCACTGGCCACGGAAGATGCAGACCGTTTCAATGATGAAGCGCAAATCCGGCAGATGCTGGCGGAAGGATATTTTAAGACAAAACAATTTGATAAAGGCGTGGACACAATAAAGCGGGTAGTAGAAGCAGCCCCGAATCCTTTTAACTGGAACAATGCAGCTTATATTCTTGCTGACAATAATCAGTCACTAGATCTGGCGCAGCAATATGCCGATTCAGCCCTGAAAGGCATTTACGAACATCTTAATCAGATTGAAGCGGGTTCGGTCCGGCGCTCGGATTTTGTCTCCATGTCGCAACTCGCCCTTACCTGGGACACCATGGGCTGGATCCACTTTAAGGCTGGCCGTGTGGAGCTTGCGGAGAAATATGTTCGCGCAGCCTGGATCCTAAACCAGAATCGTGAAGCCGGCGAACATCTAGGCGAGATTTATGAGAAGCTGAAAAATATTCCTGAAGCAGAAAAGTATTATGCCATGTCCTCCAATCCGAGCTTCGGAATCCGGACGCATGTTCCGGATAAGAGCCATGAGCGATTGATCAAATTGCTTGGTCCTCAGCGCGGAGAAGCATTCATTCAAAGCAAGTTCAATGAGCCTTCCCAGATGCGCACGATTCACCTGGGCAACATTGCGCCCGGTGGCACCAAGGGTTCCTACTATTTCATTTTTACTCCTGGCGCAAAGACAGTTGAAATTCAAACCAACAGCGGTGATGAGCGAGTGACTGCTCAATTGCACAAAATCGAAGAAAAAATTGCCGCAACCGTGCTGTTTCCTGAGGGCGCTCCGCAGAAGCTGGTACGCGAGGGCTTTGTCATGTGCTCGGCTTATTCCAAGGCTTGCGACCTGGTTTTTGGCATTAATGATCTGCCGACAAACCGGACTGGAAATCAACAATAGCTTTACGGCTTAAAGCCAACTGCCATCCAAAGCGGCCTTGGCTGAAACATTCTTCCGGCGGCGAATACCAGGCTGATTTTGCGTAGATCGCTGATGTTTTCCAGCGGATTACCGTCCACCAGAATTACATCCGCGCGCTTCCCGGCTTCAATGGTTCCCGAATCTTTTTCCATTCCCATGGCTCGCGCTGGCACAAGCGTTGCCGCCTGAATTGCTTCCATGGGAGTGAAGCCCGCTTTCACGTAGAGCTCAATTTCGCGGTCCACGCTAAAGCCGGGAACTGCCTGGTCCGTTCCGGCAACAATGGGCACTCCGGCTTCATGCAAAATGCGGACTGTCTGGAGAAGTGTTTGGAAACGTTTCGCGGACTGCTCGCGCGCAGCAGGCGGCGCTCCCATGGTTTCCAGACCTTCTTTTAATTCCGGCGCCACCTTTTCAATTCCTGG
>DASRCD010000758.1:0-3016 GCA_035653315.1 Candidatus Angelobacter sp. | reverse complement strand
CCCCGGCTCACTGTTGCGCATTTACGTCGATTCTAGCAATCCAGTCGGCTACGGCATGCCCAAAGAAATCGCTGCCTTTGTCGATGGCCCACTCGCCTTTCAAACTTCCTCGCCCGCGCCAGACACGCAGCGCTCCGTCATCGCCTGGTATCCAGACGACGCCAAAGACATGCTGCTCTCCGGCTATGCCCACGGCGCAGAACGCCTGGAGCGCAAAGCCGCCGCGGTCAGTTTTACCCGTGGCAAAGGCAAAATCGTCATGTTTGGCTTCCGCGTGCAACATCGTGCACAAACCGAAGGCACATTTCAAATGTTGTTCAATGCAATTGAGTGGCCGGGCATGGAATAATTTTCATCCCAGCATAGTGAGGGTTCCTACTCTCTTTGCAAATGAAAGATGCGCATTGCAAGTAGAATTGACCTTTCTCTTCAGGAGTACTTACTATGCCTCCCACACTCAAAAACGGCAAAATTTGCTACATCGAAATCCCTGCAACTGACATTGCCCGTTCAGCCGCTTTTTATCAGCGGGCTTTCGGCTGGAGCATCCGCAAGCGCAACGATGGCAGCACTGCCTTTAACGATAGTGTTGGTGAGGTAAGCGGCTCATGGATTCTTGGGCGTTCGCCTGCTGCCGCTCCAGGTCTTATCGTTTACATCATGGTGGATAGTGTGGCTGCTACGCTTGAATTGATCGTAGCCAACGACGGTGAGATCGTTCAACCCATTGGCGGCGATGCTCCAGAAATTACTGCGCGCTTCCGCGATCCGGCGGGCAATGTGATTGGCTTATATCAGGAGCCCGAACCAAAGCGCTGATTCCCGTCCACATACATCTTCCACCACCCGCGCGCCATCCCGAATCCCGATGCTGAGGCTCGCCGAAGCAAGCGGTGAGGGATCGGCTCCCGCTGCTGCCACGCGGTTAGCCAAGAATAGATTTTCGGCATGATAAAATCCTGCGCTCTCGCATCATCCTGAGCGGCTTGATCTACTCCGTTGCGCCACCATACTACATTCTGCTTCATCTTTAAGCAGCTAGACCTGCTCCGCTATCCCGCCACACATTTTCCACCACCCACATACATCTCCCATCACCCACGCGCCATCCCGAATCCCGACGCTGAGGCTTGCCGAAGCAAGCGGTGAGGGACCTGCTCCGCTGCTGCCTTGCGTGAGCCACGATGGGTACCGCGGTAAAGACGGCTCAGGCGGGAAACACTGGGTAATAAAGAGAATCCCATTTTTATTTTGTTTCTGTTGCCAGTTGGCTAATTAACGAATTCGCCAGTGAAAGTACCGCCTTTCCGCGGGCATCAGATTCGGCCCGGGCGACGGTTTCTGTGAAATTGAGATCTTCAGGTGCTTTTTTCATGGCAATATTCTCCGTAGCGTGTCCCGTATGCACCACGATTCCCGTACGGACATCGAGCAGTACGGACTCCGCCACGCACTGCGCATGCACTTCATCTGGTTTCAAAAACCGGTCGCGCCGGAACGTCTG
This sequence comes from Candidatus Angelobacter sp., assembly GCA_035653315.1. GTDB lineage: Bacteria > Acidobacteriota > Terriglobia > Terriglobales > Acidobacteriaceae > Angelobacter. The sequence continues at coordinate 1,512 of DASRCD010000758.1, read as the reverse complement.
TATTCGGGTCGTATAGACGAACAGCAGGTCTGCCTGGATGCGCGCCGCTGCCTCCCTTAAATAGGGCACCGTCCGCTTTTCCGGGATCAACAATGATGGTAAAAAGTGAACTTCGGTCAGCTGAGGAGAGGACTTAAGCGCCTGCACCATGCCTTCAAAGTTCTTCGCCTCCGCATCCGCCAGTTCCGCTGACCATGAATAACCGGAACTGAGATTCAAAATCGCCATATGATGGCGGTCATCCATCTTTATCTGAGTGCCAAGAATTCTGGCTATGTCCTGGTCTGAGAGCACTGCCTGGTCGCCCTTAAAGAGTGAATCCTGAAGACCCGCGTCTCCTAAAATTGTCTCTGGTGGCGGAGGGGGAGGAGGTCCCATCATTGCCGCCTTCTTTGCGCACCCAATGGTCATTAACAGAGTTATAACCCCAAGCCATAAAGTACTGACCTTGCGATTCATTTGGAAGCTTTCCTTACAATTTGGATTGTGTTTGCAGACTACCGCAATTCCTCAAGTTCAGTGAGTAAAATCTTTTGCAACGAAAAGAGTGTGCCTTGGGGATGCGAGACTAGGCAGCCCATATTAGATAGCGTGCTTCGTGGGGCCATCAAGGCTTCTGCTTCCCTTCCGGCGGCACTTCCTGCACACCGGGCAGAATCTTCACCGTGCTGCTGAATTTCTTGAAGTTGGAATAGACCTCTTCCTGCTCGGCGCTTTCATTTTTAAAAAGCGCGATTCTCGCGCTGCCGTTGATATAGAGCCGGTGAAACGCCCAGAACTCATGGTTCACGTGCTGTGTCTCCAGAACAAATCGAGAGCCGGGATGGATGCGGAAAAGAAACCAGCCGAATGAAATGGTGTCCGTGGCCTCAGCTTCCACTTTTACCCAATTGTAGTCTTTCTTCTCAATCCACATCCGGCCTTTCATCTTCTTCAGCATGTCGGCATGCGGCTGCGTGGGCTTAAAATCTTTGCGCGGCGTGGCCTCAATCACCCATGTGTCCTCGCCTGAAACGTGGTCATCGCCCACCAGCCGGAAGTCATAAGCATTCACAATATCGTGCTCAAAAGCGCGCCCTTCTTCCCGCTCTTTTTTTTCTTTCTCTATTCGCTTCTGCCGGTCTTCCTCGCTTTCATTGCGGCGCTTGTTCAGGAATTTTTCCAGCTTTTCATCTTCTTTCTTCTGTTCATTTTCCGCTAATGGCTTGCCATCTTTCTGTATCAGCCGGGAATAGAACTCGCCAAAATAAAAGTTCACGTCATAGGTCTTGATCTCGGTCGATTTCACATTGCCATTTTTATCCAGTTGCTTGATCGTCTCATGCTGCGTAAAGGTGTATTTCTGCGCCTTTTCAAAATTATGATGGTCCACCTCCACCGCCCTGCGGACAATCTCTTTCGGATCATTGGTCGGCGGCAGCTTTGCCGCTTCGCTCTCCGGCTCTTCCTGTTCTTCAGGCTGCGGCGCTGGCGGCGTGGACGAATTCTGCGTCTCTGGCTTGGGCACGCCTG
>DASRCD010000757.1:0-2861 GCA_035653315.1 Candidatus Angelobacter sp. | reverse complement strand
TTCCAAGCCAGGGAGCAAGTTGGTCTGGAATGGCCTTCATGTAGTCGGATGCGGCGATGATTGGTCCATCCGCCTTTTCCAGCGCACTCACCACAAAAGGCGTTTTGGCTTTTTCTGCCGGATGCAGGCGGTTCCAGCGCTCCGTCGCAAGGGCTTCGCGACGAAGTTCGTTATAGCTGGTAACGCTCCACACATCGGCTTGTACACCATACTTTTCCGCCAGAATTCCCTGGGCTTTTACCGCTTCATTCAGGATGGGGCCGCTGCCAAACAACTGCACAGTGGCTTTCTTTCCTTCGGCAGCTTTGTACTTGTAAATGCCTTTGATGATTCCTTCTTCGCAACCGGCCGGAATCTCGGGCATTGGATAGTCTTCGTTATAGATCATGATGTAGTAAAAACGATCTTCGCCTTCCTGGTACATGCGGCGAATTCCGTCTTGCACAATCACAGCAATCTCATACACGAAGGCCGGGTCATACGTTGCGCAAGTGGGGACAGTGCTTGCCACCAGCGTGCTATGTCCATCCTGATGCTGCAAGCCTTCACCTGCCAGCGTCGTGCGTCCGGCGGTGCCGCCCATTAAGAAGCCTTTACCGCGGGCATCGGCAAATGCCCAAATCAAATCACCCACGCGCTGGAAACCAAACATGGAGTAATAAGTGAAGAAGGGAATCATCGGCACGCGATAGTTGGCGTAAGCCGTGCCTGCGGCGGTCATGGATGCCATGGAACCGGCTTCCGTGATGCCCTCTTCAAGAATCTGGCCTTCCTTGGCCTCGCGATAATAGAGCAGCATGTCCACATCATGCGGTTTATAGAGCTGGCCCTGACTGGCGTAAATGCCTACCTGGCGAATAATCGACTCCATACCGAAGGTACGGGCTTCATCCGGAATAATAGGCACAACCAGCTTGCCAATGTTGGGGTCTTTCATCATGCCTCGCAACATGCTGACAAAGCCCATGGTCGTGGAAACTGCCCGGCCTTTTGAACCTTCAAGCGATTCTTTAAAGGTCTCAAGTGAAGGTGCAGTGAAGCCCTCAATTTTGCTGGTCCGTGACGGCATGAATCCCCCCAGCTCCTGCCGGCGCTGGACCATGTATTGAATTTCCGGACTATCATCAGACGGACGATAGGGTGCGCCTTCTTTGGCTGATTTATCAGGAATAGGAATTTCAAAGCGTGAACGGAACGCTGTAAGCGCCTCATCCGTCATCTTCTTTTCCTGGTGAGTGGCGTTGCGGGCTTGGGCCGATCCAAGGCCATAGCCTTTGATCGTCTTGGCCAGAATTACCGTTGGGCCGCCCTTATGCTCCGTAGCGCGTTTATAGGCGTTGTAAACCTTTTGCGGATCCAGGCCGCCGCGTTGAAGGTTGAAGATTTCTTCGTCCGTCCAGCCCGCTACAAGCGCTGCTGTTTCCGGATATTTACCAAAGAACTCTTTTCGAACATAGGCGCCATCTTTAGCTTTAAAGGCCTGATATTCACCGTCAACGCACTCTTCCATGCGTTTAAGCAGCATGCCGGAGTAATCACGCGCCAGCAGTTCATCCCAGCCGGAGCCCCAAATGACCTTGATTACGTTCCAGCCTGTGCCGCGAAAGGCCGACTCAAGCTCATTGATGATCTTGCCATTGCCGCGCACTGGGCCGTCGAGTCGCTGCAGATTGCAGTTCACCACAAAAATCAGGTTATCGAGTTTTTCCCGTGACGCTAGTGTGAGCTGTGAGCCCAGAACTTCAGGTTCGTCCGTCTCACCGTCGCCCAGAAATGCCCAGACTTTCCGCGGCGTTGGCTTGAGCAGCCCTCGATTTTCCAGATAGCGCATGAAACGCGCCTGATAGATTGCGTTTAACGGGCCAAGTCCCATGGAAACCGTGGGAAAGCCCCAGAAATCCGGCATAAGCCATGGATGAGGATAAGAAGACAATCCCGGCTTATCGCGCAATTCATGCCGGTAATTTTCTATCTGCTCCTGACCAATGCGTCCCTCAAGGTACGCGCGGGCGTAAACGCCGGGCGATGCATGGCCCTGAAAGTAAATAAAGTCTCCGGGTTCATCACCGTAACTGGCGCGGAAAAAGTGATTGAAGCCGACTTCCAGCAAGGTGGCCAGCGACGAATACGTCGAAATATGGCCGCCAATGCCGGGATCTTTCTTATTCTGGCGATGCACCATAGCCATCGCGTTCCAGCGAATCAGGCTCTTGATGCGGCGCTCCATGGCGCGGTCACCAGGGTACGGTGCTTCTTCCTCTACGGGAATGGTATTGATGTACGGGGTATTCAGTTGGACGGGCACGTCCACGCCGGCCTGGCGTGCGCGCTTGGTCAGGGCATCCAGAAGGCGCGTACCCTGGCTTGGGCCGGCCTCCTCCACGACCTCGTCAAAGGCCTCTATCCACTCTAATATTTCCTCATGATCTGGTTCCAGAGCTGCGGCAGGTTTTGCATTCATATCTCTTATAGTATGCCGCGAATGGCGCGTAATTGCCACTCAAACGTGATGAATTGATGGTTACAAAACAGCGCGGCCGGGCTCTTGCGAAGAGGACACTTTTGTGTGCCGTGAAAGGTCTTTTGCAGTCTCTGAGTACACATTGTCAAAGGGGATTTCCGTCTTTTCCCCGAGTGAAGGGTCCAATGCTTTTTTTAATTCACCAGTGAAGCTGGCACTCATTTTCTGAGCCCATTGATTTGACCATAATTTCCGTTTCCGCAAGTACTGCTCCATAAAAGCAAGCGGGTCCTGGGCCAGACTTTGTTTCATTGATTCCTGCATTTGATTTGCGCGAGAGGTGAAGCATTCAATCAGCGCAGGACCGTGGCCTTCACGTGCGCGGCGAAACGCTTCCTGG
>DASRCD010000756.1:0-2756 GCA_035653315.1 Candidatus Angelobacter sp. | reverse complement strand
TGCTCAAAATAAATCTTTTATAGACATCATGTCAATCATTATTAATGCGACACATGACTACTACTACAATAAAAACGGGCAGCTTTGGCTGCCCGATTCTGAATACATCTATTTGACTTATCTGCTCATGTGCCGTGGCGCGGTATCAGGCGCATCCATGCCTTGCCAGCCGGCTTTCTCTCCCTGGTTCTGCTCGTCAAGCCACTTCTTCAACGGCGCAAAGTAATCCAGGATTGCCGTTGCATCCATCTGGCGCTGGCCGCTGATGGTTTCCAGCGCGTCTGGCCAGGGTTTGCTCTTACCCATAGCGAGCATGCTGTTCAGCTTGGCTCCGGCGGCTTTGTTCTGGTAAATGGAGCAGCGATGCAGCGGCCCCTGAATGCCTGCTGCCTGGCAGAGCGCACGATGGAACTGGAACTGCAGAATTCGCGCCAGGAAATAGCGCACATACGGCGTGTTGGACGCGATGTGATATTTTGCGCCAGGATCAAAGTCCGCCTCGCTGCGCTCCACCGGCGGCGCTACACCTTGATATTTGGCTTTCAGGTCCCACCAGGCTTTGTTGTATTGCTCTGGCGTGATCTGTCCGGAAAAAACTTCCCAACGCCATTTGTCAATCAACAACCCAAAGGGCAGAAAAGCAATCTTATCCAGCGCCTGCTTGAGCAGGTAGCCAATGTCCGCGTTCTCCGGCGGAACGTTGGCGAGCAATCCAACTTCTTTCAAATACTGAGGCGTGACTGAGAGCGCAATAGTGTCTCCAACGGCTTCATGGAAACCATCATTCGCGCTGTCCTGGAAAAGTGGCGGTTGCTCTTTGTAAGCGCGTTGATAAAAGTTATGTCCAAGCTCGTGGTGGATGGTGACAAAGTCCTCGTCCTTCACCCGAATGCACATCTTCAGGCGGACATCATCCTGCTGGTCGATGTCCCATGCGCTGGCGTGGCAAACAACATCGCGGTCTTTTGGTTTAAGGAAGAGCGAACGCTCCCAGAAAGTCTTTGGCAGCTCGGCAAAGCCCAGCGACTTGAAAAAGTTTTCGCCATAGTGGACCATGCCCAGCTCGTCAACGTTTTTATCTTTGAGCAGTTGCGTCAGGTCATAGCCCTGATTGCTGTCAGCCGGCGCAACCAGCGGATAAATATTGCCCCACTCCTGCGCCCACATATTGCCCAGAAATTGCGAGGGAATCAGGCCATCCGGACGCTCCGCTGCCTTGCCGTATTTCTTGATGAGCTGCTTGCGGACGTATGTGTGCAGTGAAATGTAAAACGGCTCAACCTGCCGCCACAGCCGTTCAATCTCAGTACTGAAATCTTCTGGTGACATGTCATAGTTGCTGCGCCACATCACGCCCGTATCTTTAAAGCCCAGCTCTTTTGCGCCTGCATTGGAGAGCTGAACAAAGCGCGCATATTTATCTTTCATCGGCACGGAAATCTTGTGCCAGCCCACCCATGCATCCAGCAGTTCGTCCGGATTGGTGCTGGTGGCAAGAATATTTTCCAGATCGTTCAGCGACAGGCATTTTTCTTTGCCTTCCACCTGCTTGCAGTACTTGCCCTTGCCATACATGCCATCCAGCTTGCTGGCCAGTTCGGTCAGTTCTTTGCGCTCAGCGTCATTATTGGGCGCGGGAGCCACCAGAGACAACTTCAGCAGCTTGAATTTTCTTGCCAGTTCGGGCGGCATCTTCAAGCCGTCAAACCTGCGTGCTTCCAGCGCAAGCCTGGTGACAGCAGCGGTGAGCACCTCATTCGCCTGGGCGGACATCAGCTCCGTATCATCAGTGATGAAATTTTCCTGCACCCATCCGGCGCGACTGGCTCGGACGGTGAGGTCTTCCAGTTGCGCTTCAGCGTTCTTCATGAACGTTTGCGCTTCAGCAACGGTGGCTGGCCCTTTATGTGTTGCCGATGGACCGGCAGCCTTGGCATTTTTGGCGGCTGTCTGTGCCAGCGCCGCGCAAGCCAGCAACAGGACCAGAATGATGACACCGCAGATTCTCGATAAAAACATGGCCTTTCGCTCCTTCTCTGAGGAATAACGAAACTGGTTAGGGTAGCTGTTTAAGACAATGGACGCAAATGTTTGGCAGAAATTGCTGAATCGGGGCGGGCTGCTTAATGATTGCGTTCTTCCCGGAACTGGATAATCCTGCGCCGATCACGTTTGGAAGGCCTTCGCGTAGGCGCGGGCATGTATTGCATTGCGGCCTTGCGCTCTTCGCGCACCTTCTGGCGCAGTTCACGGCTGGCATCGGTTTCTTTATAGAGCGTTTGCGCAACAGGCGCGGGACCGCGAACATCGCTGAGCTGCAAAACTTCTACGGTGAAATCGCCGCTATCGGTTGTGATCTGCAGCATGTCGCCCACTTTGATCTCGCGTGCTGGCTTGGCAGGCATCCGATTGGCCTCAACGCGACCAAGCTCGCAGGCCTTCGCCGCAAGCGAGCGAGTCTTAAAGAAGCGGGCAGCCCAGAGCCATTTATCAATACGTACGTTGTTCATAGAAAGCTAAGTCAAGGCCTGAAACCTTTTTACCGCAAAGGACGCCGTGGACGCAAAGAGCCGAGCCGGAAGACAAACAGTAGAGCCCGCGACCAAGCGCAATGGGTCCGCATTGCAAATTTGGTTCTATTCTTGTTCTTTCTGGAAATTCGCGGCCTGTTCTTCCTGCGGAAAAGCTCTGGAAAACCTGTCATAAACTGCGCTAAATCTGCGTTGACGCAGCGATGGTGAATCGCTGACAATCGC
>DASRCD010000755.1:0-8206 GCA_035653315.1 Candidatus Angelobacter sp. | reverse complement strand
ATTTATAACGATCAGGGCCGGCGTTCTTTAGGTTGGAAAAAAGTAAAGAAGCTTTATTGTTCCAGCATTTTCTGGCGTGTTCCTATCATCGGATTATTTGGCGCAAACATCCTCATGCGTGGCTTTCTTAAAGATATTCTTCTTCTCAAGAATCCATTTCGCCGTTTCCAGGAGTACAAAAAAGCCAGAGGAATGTCCTACTTTACTGACATTTTAGATTGGCTGGGCGGTTTTCCATTTGAAGTGGCGAAACCAGAAGCCATACTGGACTTCTTTCGCAACAAGGGATTCGAGTTGATCAAGTTAAAAACTGCGGGCGGCGGTATCGCCAATAATGAGTTTGTATTTCGGAGGGCGGACTAACTCCCACCAATGAGCTCTGCTCGCAAGCGGGTCCTTTTCCTCATGCCTTCCTTTACGGGAGGAGTTGGCGGTGCTGAAAGGGTGCTTTCCACGCTGGTGCGCCATCTTGATCATTCCAGGTTTGAGTGCCATCTGGCCCTGTTGCAGGCAGGCCACACTGATCTTGAAAACATACCGCAAGAGGTAACCGTGCATCAGTTGCATGTTTCTCGAATGCGCTATGCCTTGCCCGCACTTGTGAGCCTAATTTGGAAGGTGAGGCCCGATTCAGTCCTTTCAACAGTAGCCTATCTGAATGTTTTGTTGGTGCTGGCCAAACCTCTTCTACCAATGACTACCAGAGTGCTGCTGCGCGAAGCAACCACACCAAGCGCATTTATTGCTGATGAATCCGCGAATCCGAAGTTATGGAAATGGTTTTACCGGCATCTCTATCCCCGTGCTGACAAAATTATTTGTCTTTCCAATGCCATGATGCTGGACTTGAGAACCCATTTTGGTATTTCCGAAGAAAAAATGGTCCGTATCTATAATCCAGTTGATGTGGAGAGAATTCACGAAGCCACAAAAGATGCGATTAATCCTTTCTCTGAAGGAAAAAAGAACCTGGTGACAGCTGGACGTCTTCAACGTCCCAAAGGCTTTGATGTATTAATTGATGCGCTACCCGGCATTCTTGAGCGGATACCGGAAGTTCAGCTCACGATTCTGGGAGAAGGACCGCTTGAAAGTGAATTGAAACAGCAGGCGCAAAGACTTGGCGTGAACAAGAACGTAGCTTTTCTTGGGTTCAAGGCGAATCCATGGCACTATTTTAAATTTGCCGACGTTTTCATTTTGCCATCACGTTTTGAAGGGCTGCCCAATGCAGTGCTTGAGGCTTTAGCGCTGGGGAAAAAGGTAGTCGCCACGGATTGTCCCGGCGCTCTGCGAGAAGTGCAGGAGAGTGTTGGTCCTCTTATGCTGGTGCCCCGAGAAAATTCAGACGAACTAGCTAATGCCGTTGTCGCGGTCCTTCAGAACGGACCTGCTGCCCCAATTGAATTGGAAGACATTCAAAGAGCCCTGGAGCAATTTTCTGTACGTCAGTCTGTAGAGAGCTACAGCGCGTTATTGTAAGGATGGCAAACGCAGAGTGATCTATGAATTTTTCCAGGCAACAAAGCCCCGGTTCTCCGAGATGAAAGGCAAGCCATACTGATAAGGCATTCCGGCCTTTGCCAGATAATAAGCGCCAAAATTCTGGCATTTCTCCAGGAAACGTCCCGCAAGACCTTGAATGTCAGATGGCATCATGTGAATCAGCGGCGCTCCCCAGAAGACCGGCTTGCAAGACCAGTGCAGCCGGGAAAAACATTCCTGAATGGCCCGGTCCGAATGATAGATGTGCTTTTCCCATGTGGAAGGTGAGAAATGCTTCCATAGCCATGCGCCTGGCCCGCGCATCTGAGGCATGGTAAAAACCACTCTGCCGCCTTCAGCGCAAAGTGCAACCGACCTTTGCAGCAGTGGCATGGGATCAATCTGATGTTCCAGGACTCCCCAATGGGTGACCAGATCAAATTTTCGGAAATCAAGCGTGGGAGAAAAGAAGTTTTCACACAGCAATTCCACTTCACAGCCGTTCATCGCAAAAAACTTCCGCGATTTTTTTACAGTTTCGGGAGCGTAGTCAATTGCAGTGGCCTGCATTTGCCTATATCTCATCAGAGCCACAAGCCGCTGTGACATTCCTCCGCCTAATTCCAGAACTGTTTTGCCGCCTAGGGGCCCTGCATGCCGATCCATGGCTTTCAAGAAATAACCGTGCGGACCATTTTGAGGATCATCTTCACGTATGACGCCGTATTCGACTGAGGACCAGTGTTTATCCCAATATTCGGGACTGGTTACTTCAGATGGTTTTTGATCAGAAAGGAGATTCACCGGAATATTCCCTAAATTGTGATATTAACATTCGTTTCAATACCAGCAGAGTGGCCGAACTCTGCTCGGATATAATCCTTTTAAATGTGTGGAATTGCTGGATTCTGGAAGACAAGGGCTTCGAAAGAAAATCCGGTTGACTCATTAAATCGAATGGGTGCGGCACTTGCCCATCGCGGACCTGATGATTCCGGCGTTTTTTATGATGGTCAAGCCGGCTTGGGGCTGGCATTTCGCCGTCTCTCGATTATTGACACATCTGCGGAAGGCCATCAGCCCATGACTTCATCGTCAGGGCGTTACGTAATCATCTTTAACGGTGAGGTTTACAATCATGAAGGATTACGGGCTGAGCTTGATCAGCACGGCTGGCGAGGCCATTCCGATACAGAAGTGATACTGGAAGCTATTGAGCGCTGGGGCCTAGAGCGCGCTATCCAGCGTTTTATTGGGATGTTTGCCTTTGCCTTGTGGGACAAGGAGTTGCGCCATCTGCACCTGGTGCGTGATCGTATCGGGATCAAGCCTCTCTATTATGGCCATGTCGATGGCGCGTTCGTATTTGCTTCCGAATTAAAAGCTTTGAAAGCCTTTCCCGGCTTTGGGAATGAAATTGACCGCGATAGTCTTGCCGCGTATATGCGTAGCGCTTATGTGCCTGCTCCCTATTCAATCTATCGAGGCATTTTTCAACTCAAGCCAGGACATGTACTCTCGCTTAATGGTGCAGAGAGCGCGACTGCTCCAGCAGCATATTGGTCTGCCGCAGAAATTGCCCAGAGAGGCCTACAGTCCCGCGTGCAAGGCAGCGAAGAACACATTCTTGAGCAGCTACATGAAAAGTTGTTTGATGCAGTTCGTCTGCGCATGATCTCCGATGTTCCTTTAGGAGCTTTTCTTTCCGGAGGAATCGATTCATCGCTGGTTGTGGCATTGATGCAGAAACAAAGCCGCCGTCCGGTTAAAACTTTTACTATTGGTTTTCATGAAAGTGACTATAACGAAGCTGCTCATGCTAAAAAGATTGCGGAGCATCTGGGAACTGACCATACGGAATTTTTTGTGACTCCGAAAGATGCAATGGATGTTGTACCGCTGCTGCCGGAGATGTATGACGAGCCTTTTGCCGATTCATCGCAAATCCCTACGCATCTGGTAGCAAAATTAGCGCGCCGGCACGTAACCGTGACGCTATCGGGAGACGGTAGCGATGAGCTTTTCTGCGGATATTCGCGATACGAGTTTGCGCAATCACTCTGGAATAAGCTGAAAAATATACCCGGTCCGGCTGCAAGGTCAGCTGCCAAACTTGTGCACGCTGTATCACCAGCCGTACTGGACCGTCTTTTGAAGGCTATTCCCGCCCGGGGAAAACTCAAAAATGCGACAGGGCAAAAGCTGCATCGGTTGGCTGATCATCTGGCTGCACAGGATCCAGCCGAAATATACTTACGGGCAATCTCCATGTGGGCTGATCCTGCCGCAGTGGTGATTGGATCAACAGAGCACAACGTTATACAGGAGGCCATCTGTAATTACCGCGGCATGCCCACGGTTGCAGAAATGGCAATGCTCACCGATCTTACAAATTATCTGCCGGACGATATCCTTACCAAGGTGGATCGCGCCAGCATGGCTGTTGGGCTGGAAGCGAGAGTGCCTATACTGGACCATCGTGTTGTAGAGTTTGCCTGGCGACTGCCGCCGGATTTTAAAATTCGCAATGGCAAGACGAAGTGGGCGCTAAGGCAGCTTCTTTACCAACATGTCCCTCCAGAACTGATTGAACGGCCAAAGATGGGCTTTGGCGTACCAGTTGATATGTGGTTGCGCGGTCCATTGCGAGAATGGGCCGAGGACCTTCTTTCTATCGAAGCGCTTAAGCGTTATGGTGTTTTTTCGATAAGACCTATTCGCGAGAAATGGGAAGAGCATCTCGCGGGCACGTATAACTGGCAGTTTCTGTTGTGGCCAGTGCTTATGTTCCAGGCATGGATGGCACAGTCTTCTGCTGCATCGTGCGCCCAACCTGATATAGAGATTTCTTCTTCGCAGCGTGTTGTGCACTAGAAATGAAGATTCTCATGCTTCACAACCATTACCTTGTCTCCGGAGGAGAGGACCAGGCCACTTCTGCTGAAGTTGATCTGCTGCGCAAACACGGGCATGAGGTAGAACTTCTGGAGCAAGATAATCATCGAGTGGAACAATTGGGCAAAGTCCAGACAGCTCTGCGCACTGTGTGGTCATCGGAGTCATACCGCTGGATCAATAACAAATTAAAAAAAGACAAATTTGACGTAATGCACGTCCAGAATTTTTTTCCTCTCTGGTCGCCATCCATTTATTATGCGGCTGCCCGGAACAAAGTTCCGGTTGTTCAGACCCTCCATAATTACCGTTTGATGTGCGTGAACTCTCTGTTCTATCGGGATGGCCATGCGTGTGAAGATTGCCTTGGAGCGCTGCTGCCATGGCGTGGAGTCCTGCACCGCTGCTATCGTGACAGTCGCGCGGCTAGCGCTGTGGTAGCAGCAATGGTGGGCACGCATAAATTGATAAGAACATGGACAAAGCACGTTCATGCTTATGTTACCGTCAGCGAGTTCGCGCGGGAAAAGTTCATTGCAGATGGTGGTTTGCCTGAAGGCCGGATTTTTGTGCGGCCGAATTTTATTGATCCTGCTCCCCTTGTGGGCAGCGGTGGTGGCGGATATGCCATCTACGTTGGACGCCTCAGCATGGAAAAAGGAATTGAGACTATGCTCCAAGCCTGGAGCACTGGCCAAAACGTCCTGCCTTTAAAGATTGTGGGTGATGGTCCTTTAAGAGAGAAGGTTATTGCCGCCTCCACTGCAACACCGGTAATTGAATATCTTGGAAGCAGAACTTTCAGCGAAGTGCTGGAATTGATGAGGCATGCTGAATTTCTGGTGTTTCCATCAGAAGTATATGAGACCATGGGCCGCACCATTATGGAGGCATTTGCGGTGGGAACTCCTGCGGTAGTTTCTGCAATGGGCGCGCATGGAAGCGCTGTGACTGAAGGAGAAAATGGTTTCCTCTTTAGCCCCGGAGACATAGCAGATTTGCGGAACCGAATTGAATGGTGCTCGGCCAACCTGCAGCATTTGAGAAGCATGCGGGCAAATGCCCGTGCTGAATATGAAGCTAAATATTCAGGTGCGATGAATGCAAGGAAACTTCTGGAAATCTACCGCATAGCGCAAGAACAGACGCGGTATTGATCTATGCGCGTAAGTCTGGCGGCTGCTGACGATACCATTCAACAAAATTTCTGAGCCCATCCGCCAGCCTGGTTTTTGGATGATAATTCAGCATCTTACCGGCTTTAAAGATATCTGCCCACGTCAGGCTCACATCTCCGGGCTGGGCGGGAAGATGCTTATATTTTGCACTCCGGCCTGTTGCTGTTTCTATGGCGGCCACCAGTTCACTTAACTTGACTGGACTTGAATTCCCAATATTGAAAATTTCTAAGCGGCTGTTGTCGGATTTCTGAAGCGACCAGTCAGCAGCGGAACAAATTCCATCGACGATATCGGCAACGTAAGTGTAGTCACGCCCGGAATTGCCATCGCCGAAAATGGGGAGCTCGGTTCCATGTTCAAGCATGGATGTGAACTTATGTATGGCGAGATCAGGGCGCTGCCTTGGACCGTAAACGGTAAAAAATCTGAGACAGGCAATCTTGATCCCATATAAATGCGAGTAGGCATGACAAAGCGCTTCAGCAGAGAGCTTGGTTGCCGCGTAGATGGAAATGGGCCGGAGCAAATAATGGTCCTCACGAAAGGGAGCAGGCGTGCTTTCCCCGTAAACAGAACTCGATGATCCAAAGACAAAACTCTTGAGACCGGCGTGACGCGCGGCTTCCAATAAATTCAGCGTGCCTGCAACGTTTACCTTTTCATACAAGGCCGGTTGTTCAAGGGAAGGGCGCACTCCTGCGCGCGCCGCTAAATGGACTACGATTTGAGGAGAGAACTGGGAGAAAACATTGGTAACCGCGGAAGGCTCGCAGATATCCGCTTCAAAGAAGTTGATCTTACCCGAAGCAGAAATCTCTTTCAGGTTGCGCAGTTTCCAGCTTTTCGGATAAAAGCTGTCAAAATTATCTAAAACACCAACGTTCCAGCCCCGGTGAACAAAAGCCTGAGCAGCATGTGAGCCAATAAACCCGCAGCCGCCTGTGATCAGAATATTCATCGGCGAGAATTGTAAGCGCAAAGAACCAGTGTTACAAAACGCAATTAATCCAAATGCTTATCGTATTATTTTTTAGGTTTCTGGGGTTGCTGTGGCGGAGTAGGCTGTGGCAACGGCACTGGCGCGGAACTGACTAATGAGGATTGCACTCCACTTGGTAATTTGTCAGCATTTTTCAAGAGCTGGGATATCTGCCACATCTGTGTTGGAGAAAGCATTTCACCGAATCCCGGCATGCCTGTGAGGCGAATTCCATTCGCAATCTTCCAATAAGTTGCGCCAACCGGATCATCTGTAACCATTTCATCATGGCTGAATAATTGTGGCGGAAGCGGGAACATGCCTTTGGCAGCGTTGGTGGTGGGCTGGTTGGGCAAGCCATGGCAGAAAGCGCAGTTTTCAACATAAAGATGTGCACCCTGGATCAGGTTAGGCTCATCTGCCGGTACGGTAGAGTCTTTTGGCATTTCTTTGTGCATGCGAGCACTCAATGCCATGTGGGCGATTTTTTCTTCAAAAGGTAACGGGGCTGAGTTGGTTGCCACCGGTATTCTTCCTGTCGAAAGATAAAGATAAGCCCCAACCACGGGAAGTAATATGCCGATGATCAGTCCTAAAATAAATTTCTTCACTCAGTCGCTCCTTCAAGACAAAGAGTATGCAGTGCTGGGTTGGTTACGCAAATAATGTATCAACGCTTAACTGTATGGATAATGTTAAATCTGATTACGGCAACCGAAAAGATAACAATTACGGCGATTCCATATTTTATGCCCACGAACTCAGAAAAATAAAACGGGAGTTCACCGTTAAAATAGTCAGGCTTGCCGGTTTCTTCTGAATTCGATTCGCTTTACGTGGTGCTGGTGTCCACGCGGAACCCGCTGAATATTGGCGCAGCGGCACGGGCCATGAGCAATCTGGGGTTCCTGCATCTGCGCGTGGTGAATCCGTATGAAGCTTCTTTTCGCGAGGCGCGGTCCGCAGTGGGAGCGGCGGCTGTGCTGGCCGACGCTGAAGAATACAAAAGCGTGGCGGAGGCTGTAGCGGATTGTTCACTTGTGGTGGGAACCACGGCGGCCCAGCATCGCGAGTTGCAGCATCCTCTGCACGTGCTGAAAAAAGGCACAGTGCACATTCACAGACGGCTTAAAGCTGGAAGCCGCGTAGCAGTGCTGTTTGGATCGGAGAAACGCGGTTTGTCGAACAGCGATCTGGGGCATTGCCACTGGCTCATGCATATCCCCACGCGGGAAGAACACACGTCAATGAATCTGGGGCAGGCTGTGGCGGTATGCCTGTATGAACTGGCGCGCGGCACAGCTAAGGACCTTAAAAGCAAACCAAAGCAGGAAGATTATGCAACTTCCGGTGAGTTTGAGCGGATTACTGTGATGCTGGTTGAGGCATTACAGCAGAGCGGCTACATGGAAGCAGACCAGGCTGCGGCAAAAGAAGAGAAAGTGCGACGCATGGTGCGCCGGCTTGAGTTAAGCGGAGAAGACGCCGGGCTTTTGCAGGGCATGCTGCGACAGATTTTATGGAAGCTCAGGCAAAGCTGAAAAATCGGGTGAGCGCGCGCGATTGGGTATCTGGTGATCGATGAGGATCAACACTGATAAAGCAGATTAAGGAACTGCAATTTTGTTAAATCCCAATCAGCGTTGATCCGCGAAAATCCGCGGTA
>DASRCD010000754.1:0-2541 GCA_035653315.1 Candidatus Angelobacter sp. | reverse complement strand
TGGAGCAGTACGAATCGATCTTGCGCAGTTTGGCCCAGTATAAAGCAGTGAACACCATTGCCCTACGCAGAACAATCGCCGAGAATTTACTCTCAAGCGAACGCTACATTTTTTAAGGCTTACGTACTGGTTTTGGCTTTTGCGTATGCTGGCTTGGGCTTACGTATGCTGGCCGAAGCCGCTCCTCTGGCGGTCTTGGTTCGTACCTCAAAATGCAGGGACATTGCTTCACATGAGCGATTTGGTAGAGCTGGTTTCAAAAATCCGTTTCGGCAGCTAACGCCTCGTAAGTTGCTGAAAAGTTCAGATGCGCAGAGATCTAATTTGTAACATTTCTGATTTTGAAACCAGTTGTAGTGTCCTAAAGTTGCCTTAGGACACTACAACGATTTCTAACCAGACACTCGACGGTAAATCGTCGTACAATAACAGAGTACTTACTTGCTCATGCGGAGAGGTGTGTGAGCGGTTGAAACAGGCGGTCTTGAAAACCGCTGTACCTGAAAGGGTACCGGGGGTTCGAATCCCTCCCTCTCCGCCAGACAGTCTGCAGATCAGAGAACGGTTCTCTGATTCCACCCAAAATGGCCCGATTCCGGGCGTTTTTGCGATTTGAGTGGGAACGAAGTGGGCAGTGGTATCTCGGGAGAGGCTTAAATATGGCTGTTTTCTCTATTGGCCTAGGAGTAGTCCCTTTCTTTGGAGCGCAGGAAATTGTCGAAAAAGCTGCTTATAAAATGGGTATCGAGGGTTGGAATCCGCTCCGACCAATTGAAAGAGTGCGGTTGGATGCCACACATAGATCAAGCTGCCATACATGGGCTTATGAGGTAGTTCTTATTAGTAATTAGACACTACCGCTTACGGGAAGGTGATAAGCCTGCGGCATCCGCGAAAGGATCGGCGCCACACATCCACTGCTATCCTTTTACTCCGTACAAACAGCCGTACCTACTACTTAAGAACCTCATCAGACTGCCGGGCAAACTGGACGAATGCCAACTTCTCTGACGCAAGCGCCTTGATGAAACCATCCAGCAGATGCGTAGCGTAAGGGTCTTCGCCATAGTCTGCAAAACGCAGCGTTGTCGCCAGTGCTTCACCATTTTCCCAGCGGAACGGGACAGCCAGCGTCATATTGCGGGCCAGCCATCCGTAAGTCACGCCGGAAAGCGCCTCAGGAAATTGTGCAGCGGGCACGCCATCAATCACATAATTAGGAACAACTTTTCTGGATTCAAACCCCAGAATTTTTCCAAAATCGAGCTGATTAAAAGGCTCGCGATCGGTTCGCACCCAGTTAAAGTTGGAAAACCATCGGCCATCCAGTTCGGAGCCCGCGCGCAGCAGCACCTTCAGCGGACTGCCGGAAGGAACGCTGGTTTCAGAATCAAGCAACAGGAGCGCTCTGCCGCCATCGGCCAGATGTCTTTCTGTGGCTTCATCCATCTGTGAAGAGATCAGCATGGTTTCGCGAGTCAGGCTGTTATCCACGCGATATCCGGCGCGCTGCAAGCTTTCACTCAGGCCGGGGATGGTTCCCATGGGATCGTGCACTTGCAGCGGAATGTCCGTAGCCGGTTGCGGACGCGGAAAGATGAACAACTGGTAATCATTTTCCGCCAGCATTGCGCCCTGCTTTGTCCGTATCTCAAGGTGCAGATGCTCCGGGCCTGCTGTGCTGAAAACAGGCGCAGTGAAAGCAACCTTCTGCAGCACGGCTACCGTGCCGCTGGGAATAGTTTCAGTAATTTCAAACTGGCCGCCTGCACCCGCATCGGTCATCCAGCGCACCCTTGCGCCTTTGAGTTCGCGGCTGCTGTAATGGGAAACCAACGTCTGCAACTCAACTTTTTCGCCGCCAATAAAACTCTGCTTGCTTGTATCCACCAGCACCAGGTCGGGCTGCTGCAGCTTCTTCAGCTCTTCCGCAAAAACTTTGGGATTGCGCCACATATCCAGCAGGCCATTTACCTCCCAGTGAATGTCAGTCATTCCCGTTACAACATATCCCTGGATCTCGCCTTTCCGGCGCATGCTCTCAATTTCATATTTCAGTGAGATAAACTGGTGCCATTGCGTCTCTTCCGCCATTGAATTGTAGTCGGCAAAAAGCGTATCAAAGTGATATTGCTGAAAGCGGTCCAGCAAGCCGGCCGGGCGCGTAACTTCACGTCCGCCGAAATCGCGATCAAACCACCAGGGCGTTTCTTCCGGAAGCTTGGGAAGTCCCCAGTTCCCGAATTCTGAAATCAAGATTGGCTCGCATCCGCTTCGTTCCGCGTCACCATAAGGGCTATAGGACCAATCAGGGCGCATCGCAAGCTCGGAAACAAACTTCTCCCACTTATCCACCTGGTCCGGCATGGAGTAATAATTATGGAAGTCTTCCAGGTCGCTCTTCAGGTGGAAATTGCCTTCGCATGCGCTGTTATCAATCACAAGCCTACCCAATGGGCGAACACATTCCTTGATCCAGTTGAAAGTGTTCTTGAGCCAGGTGCGCTGCGTGGCATCTTTCAGGTCAATGCCCCAGGACTC
>DASRCD010000753.1:0-3666 GCA_035653315.1 Candidatus Angelobacter sp. | reverse complement strand
ACCAGTTTTGCCTGTGAAAGCTTTAAAAACGTGAGTTATTACAGGCCCACACTGCCTCGCATGTAACAACACGCCGGGTTGTCAGCAAGCACACCCTTTTTATTCAAATTATTGGAATGCCTATCGCTAGGATCTGATTTGACCCGATTTCTAGGGGCGAGCAGGCACGTTCGTCCGCTATGCGGATCGATCCCGCCCACACCTGACAATAGAATTACTTTATGGTTGGCTTTTTGATATATCCAGTGGCGCCGTTGAAATGGACGAGTTGGAAATCGTCGGTGACGCCGAATAGAGTCTCCGGATAGCCCAGGAAAAGATAGCCATAGGCATGCAAGTTGCAGTAAAAATGCCTTAAAACATGCAGTTTGGATTCCAGGCTGAAATAGGTAAGCACGTTCCGGCAGAAAATTACATCAATCCCTTTCAAGAAAACCAGCTTGGAGTCATCCAACAGATTGATTTGCTGGAATTTAATTTTGGCTTTCATATCATCGTTGACCTGGTATATGCCATCATCCTTGCGGATGAAATGCTTGGCCAATAATGCGTTAGGAAGATTGCGCAATGTATAACGGCCATAAATGCCCTGCCGGCATTTTTCAATGGCATGTTCATTCGGATCAGTGGCAATAATCTCGTATTCACGGCCTTTGAGCAGTTCCGCACCTTGTTCCATCAGGAGCATTGCCAGCGAATACGGCTGCTCGCCGCTGGAACATCCCGCAGACCAGATGCGTACCGGCGAATTTTCAGCTTTATGCTTCAGAACATTCGGCAATGCCACGGAAAGAAAGGCGGACATTTGCGGCGGATTTTCATAAAAGCAGGCATCGCCCAAGGTAATTTCATTCAGTAATTCCTTGAGTTCCTCCTGGCTGGAACGCAGAAATTCAAGGTAATGCTGCAGAGAGGCTTTATTCAGGGTGCTCATGCGCTGCTGGCAACGGTCCAACAAAAGAGGAAAAAATTGCTCAGAGTAATACACTCCAGCCACCTGATGGATATGATCACGCACCTGTTCAAGTTCTGGTCCTGAAAAAGAAAAACTCTGGCCCTGCTGGAAGTTAAATTCCTGTAGTTGCATCTGTATCTCTTGCCTCTCAAGCGATCTCGGATGTGGGCGCTTTTCAGTACATTTGTACTGCCTCTCGCCCCAAGGCACATTTTTAGTGATGCCTGTCTTTTGATATTCGGAAATATTCAGAAAAACTTCATCCCAAGATATAAGTAGCAGCACGATTTCGCCGATATACGTTGTGCGGTGACTTTGCGCCGCTTTGAATAACCACCATGATCCAACTTACGCGACTCAACCAAAAACCGTTCACAGTGAATTCCGACTTGATCAAGTTCGTGGAAAACACTCCGGACACGGTCATTACCCTGATGAGCGGGGAAAAGTTTGTTGTTCTTGAGAACGCGGAAACGATAGTAAAGCGCGTGGTGGAGTTCCGCCGCAAACTGCTGGAAGGCCTGC
Organism: Candidatus Angelobacter sp.; assembly: GCA_035653315.1. GTDB lineage: Bacteria > Acidobacteriota > Terriglobia > Terriglobales > Acidobacteriaceae > Angelobacter. The sequence continues at coordinate 2,186 of DASRCD010000753.1, read as the reverse complement.
CGCTCAATGCGATGAACGTACCTGAACCGGCGCTTCATACTCCCCAGACTGGCCCAGGCGAACGTCGCCGATACGACAACTCAGCAGAGGAAGCTTAAAAGGACCGATACTCGTGGACAAGGGAACCGTAGCCGGAATTCTGCTAGCCATTGGAGGAATCATTGCTGGCCTGTTGCTTGAAGGAGGCAATCTTGGCCAGATCCTGCAACCTACTGCAGCGATGATTGTCTTTGGAGGGACGCTTGGCGCTGTTTTGATCCAGTTCCCTCTTCGAATCGTCATTACAAGCTTTAAAGATCTGGGAAAAGTGCTTTTTGAAAAAGGGCAGGATGCAAACGCTGTCATAGCCCAGCTTATTGCGTTTGCGAATAAGGCACGCAGACAAGGAATTGTCTCCCTGGATGATGAGACGGAAAAAATCCAAGAGCCTTTCCTGAAAAAAGCGCTGATGCTGGCGGTAGATGGTACTGAACCGGAACAATTGCGCAAAATGATGGAGCTCGAACTGGATAATCAATCAGAAGAGGAAGAGCGGGTACCACAGGTATTTGAGTCCGCAGGTGGTTTTTCGCCGACCATCGGCATTATTGGCGCGGTGATGGGTTTGATCCAGGTAATGCAGCACATGGATAAGATTGACGAGGTTGGGCGTGGCATTGCTGTGGCATTTGTCGCAACCATCTATGGAGTTGGCGCGGCTAATATCTTTCTGCTTCCAGCCGCTGGAAAACTCAAGATCCGTATAAGACGCTCGCAAATTGTCCGCGAAATAATGCTGGAAGGCGTGATTTCCATTCTTGAAGGAATGAACCCCCGTATGCTGGAAATGAAGCTGCTCGGATTTCTAGCGGAACAGGAACATCCTAAAACCAAGGCGGCACTATGAGCCGCAGAAGCCGGCGCCACGCCACACATGTGAACCATGAGCGCTGGCTGGTTTCTTATGCAGATTTTATTACCTTGTTGTTTGCCGTTTTTGTGGTGATGTATGCGGCGGCCCAGGTGGATAACCGCAGAATGGGAGAACTCTCTCATGCTATCCAGCACGCATTTAAAGATATGGGGGTATTTCAGGCAGAGCATGACATAAATGCTGCCGAAAACCTGCACATTGTAGAGACTTCAACAACCGAAAATTCAGGAAATGCGGATGGCGATCTGCGAAATTTGCTGTCATCTGCGCTTGCAGAGGAAATCAAGCAAAAAAAAGCTGAACTGCGCGATGGGCCAGATGGATTGGTTATCAGCCTGCACGAAATTGGGTTCTATGACCAGGGATCTGATGTGCTGAAAGAGGCTTCTGCCGGAACGCTGGAGCGGGTAACTACTGTGCTGAAGCCAGTTAAGCTCCATATACGCATTGAAGGACATACTGACAATGTGCCGATCCACAATGCGCGTTTTGCTTCTAACTGGGAACTCTCCGCAGCCAGGGCCACAGGCATGGTCCGGACCTTTGTTGAACGTTACAGTATGGACCCGGAACTCCTTTCTGCTGCAGGTTACGCAGAATACCATCCACTTCAGCCTAATACCACAGCAGAAGGAAGAAGCCAGAACCGGCGTGTTGACATTGTGGTTCTGGATTCAACAAGACACATGGCCGCTCCAGACAAAGTCCCTGATCTAAAACAACTGCAAAGTACACTAAAGACAGAAGTAGTTCCCTCCACGCAAAAATAATCAGCGTTTGCAAATGTAATTGGCATAAGAAATGCACTCTTAGAAATCGAAATCGTAACTCAGGTTTATGGCTTGAGCAGTCCCCGGCAAAATTTGCCGGTTCATCCTCTGTTGCATTCAATTTGTGGAAACTTATGCCGGAAAAAACTAAACATCAGCTTGCGCTTGATCTTGTAAATGAGAATCGTCTTAAAGAAGCCGCCAGTTTGCTGGCGGAAGCAATTGGCGAAAAGGAAAATGCTGACCTTTGGAATGATTGGGCCACGGTGCAAGTTGCCCTGGATCAAAGCAAGGAAGCCCGGGCAGGCTATGGCCGCGCTCTTGAACTTGATCCAGAAAATGCCCAGGCGCAATTCAATTTAGGCGCGTTGCTATTAAATCAGGGAACAAGCCGCCGAGCGATTGAACTGCTGCAACAATGCAGCGGACATGTGAGCGCGCAGGAGCAAGCAGCCATCCATAGTCTTTTGCGGAAGCATAAAAATGATTCCACAGTAGCGGAT
>DASRCD010000752.1:0-5270 GCA_035653315.1 Candidatus Angelobacter sp. | reverse complement strand
CTGATTACCGCTCCGGTAGCTACAAGACTGATCCAGCGCGTGGGAGTACTGGAAACCTTTGCGTATCTGGGTGTCGCCTATTTTATTGTTACCGTTATCCCGGCATTTTTTATGATGAATCCTCCTGCGGGATGGAAGCCGGAAGGATGGTCGCCCAGCGCCTTTCAGGTAGCACACCGCGCAATGCATGACTATACGCTGGGTGAAGCCCTGCGAACATGGCAGTGGTGGGTGTTGTGGCTGCTGCTCTTTCTAAATACTTCAGCAGGAATTTCCGTTATCTCCCAGGAAGCGCCCATGTTCCAGGAACTCGCTGGCATCACCGCAATCGCAGCGGCCGGCATGGTTGGAATTGCCAGTATAGGCAATGCGCTTGGGCGCGTGTTCTGGGCCTGGGCGTCAGACACGATTTCCCGCCGGATTACCTTTGTAGTGATGTTTGCCGTCCAGGTGGTCCTCTTCTGGATGTATCCCCACATCTCCACACCCGGAGCGCTCACATTTCTAACCTTCCTTGTGCTTCTCTGCTACGGCGGCGGCTTTGGGACCATGCCGGCATTTACCGCTGATTATTTTGGATCAAAAAACGTGGGGCCTATTTATGGCCTTATTCTTACAGCATGGGGATTCGCCAGCGCGTTTGGACCTTTGCTGATTGCGCACATGCGGGAAACAAGCGGCTCTTATGCCGGGGCCTTGCGGGTCATCTCTATCATCATGCTGGCTTCTATTGTGCTGGCGCTGTTTGTGCGCCCGCCACGTGAAAGAACAGAACGCGACCAGGTGCTACCAATTGACCAGCGTCGCAGAGCGGCTTAATTCTGCTGAAAGCAACTCTGGCACATGTTGACGTGCCAGGGCCTGCTTTGCAGGCAGGCAAATCACCATCTATCCAGTTTACGGCCTCAATTGAGCAACTCTCAGCCCCAGGGGATACATGAAGTCCACACCGTCTCATTCAGCTTTGAACTCAGCTTCAGCCCAGAATTACCCGGAGCGGGAGATCCAAAAGCAGCCGTTCAGCCGGAATTCTGTGAACAAAGCGGCACGCACCAAAAACGCCACCGTGGTGCATAGCGTGTGCCCATACTGCGCCGTAGGTTGTGCGCAATTGATCTATGTGAAGGGCGGAAAGATCATTGATATTGAAGGCAATCCAGAAAGCCCCATCAACGCTGGAACACTCTGTCCCAAGGGTGCGAATACATTTCAGCTGGGCGTCAACCCTCATCGCATTCGGCATGTCCTGTACCGGGCTCCTTACTCCACGCACTGGGAGCGCAGACCGCTTGACTGGGCAATGCAGCGTATTGCGCAACTGACCAAGGAAACACGCGACGAAGGATTTATTGAGCAGAAAGATGACAAAGTGGTGAATCAGGTGATCAACATGGCATCACTTGGTGGCGCCACCATGGACATTGAAGAAAATTACCTGATCAAAAAATTATTCAATGCTGGCCTTGGCATTGTCTCCATTGAAAACCAGGCCCGTATATGACACAGCGCATCAGTGCCCGGTCTGGGCACAAGTTTTGGCCGGGGCGCGGCAACAGGCTTTCAGGAAGATCTGCAGAATAGCGATTGCATTCTGATCATGGGCTCCAACATGGCTGAGGCCCATCCGGTGGCATTTCGTTTTCCCATGATGGCGCGGGAGCGTGGAGCAAAGCTGATTCATGTTGACCCACATTTCTCCCGCACCTCAGCAATGTGCAATAAGTATGTTGCCATCCGCGCCGGGAGTGACATTGCGTTTCTGGGCGGAATCATCCATTACATCCTTGAGAACGACCGCTGGTTTCACGACTATGTTCTGGCGTTCACCAATGCCGCCACCATCATCAATGAAGAATTTAAGGATACGGAAGACCTGGATGGGTTGTTTAATGGCTTTGAGCGCGATAAAAAAGCTTACGATCCTTCCAACATTGCCTGGAACTATGAAGGTGAATCCAGAGTCCCAAAGACGCAAACAGACCCGAAAATCAAGGCTGAATCCTTCAGTGAGAGAACGGGCCATATAGAAAACCCGCTTCCGCCAAGCGATCCCACGCTACAGCATCCTCGTTGCGTATTGAACATTTTGCGCAAGCATTATTCACGTTACACGCCGGAGCTTGTGGCCGAAATCTGCGGCTGCAAAAAAGAAGACTTTCTTGAGGTGGCGGAGGCGCTTTGCGCAAACTCCGGGCGTGAACGCACCTCCGCCATCGTCTATGCGCTGGGTTGGACGCAACACACCACCGGCGTGCAGATGATTCGCGCTGCTTCCATTGTGCAACTGCTTTTAGGAAATATGGGGCGGCCGGGAGGCAACATCATGGCCATGCGGGGACACGCGAGCATCCAGGGCTCCACGGATGTTCCTACTTTATATGAGCTGTTGCCGGGATATCTTCCACAGCCTTCCACCGTTCGGAATCACACATCGCTGGCCGACTATATTTCGCAAGAGCAGGTAAAGACCGGCTATTGGGCCAACCTGCCTAAATTCATGGTGAGCCTGCTCAAGGCGTGGTACGGCAATGCCGCTACGGAAGCTAATGATTACGGCTATCATTGGGTGCCGCGCATCGACGACAACTATTCCCAGTTGCCCATGGCCATTCGCATGACAAAGGGCGAGGTGAAAGGTTACTTCCTTTTTGGCCAGAACCCGGCAGGCGGAGCGCCGAATGGCAAGCTGAATCGTGAAGGTCTGCGCAAGCTCAAGTGGATGGTGGTCCGCGACTACTTTGAAATTGAGAGCGCGTGCTTCTGGTACAAGGGGCCGGAGAATCCTGATCCCAAACAGATTGGAACAGAAATCTTCTTCATGCCTGCGGCCTCAAATTCTGAAAAAGATGGCACATTCACCAACACCCAGCGCCTGCTGCAATGGCATGACAAAGCTATTGACCCTCCTGAAGACTGCCGTTCTGACACGTGGTTTGTATATGAGCTTGGCAAGCGGTTGAAAGCTCTTTATGCCGGATCAACTGCGCCGCGCGATCAGGGATTATTGAACCTGACCTGGGATTATGAATTTGATCATCCGGAAATTCTGCCGGATGGCAGCCTGGGCCAGATTACAGGCGAGCCGGACGTGGAAAAAATCCTCAAGGAGATCAACGGCTTCACTGTGGCGGACGGAAAAAACGTCACTGGCTTTTCTGACCTGAAAGAGGACGGAACAACGGCGTGCGGCTGCTGGATTTATAGCGGTGTTTTTCCTCCGGGGAACAATCGTGCTCGCTCCAGAAAACGCACTCCGGGCAATTACACAAGCCCGGAATGGGGATTCGCATGGCCACATAATCGCCGCATTCTTTATAACCGCGCATCGGCTGACCCGCAGGGGCGTCCATGGTCAGAGCGCAAAAAATATTTGTGGTGGGATGAAGAGAAGAAAAGATGGACCGGCCCCGATTCTCCTGACTTTGAGCCTGACAAGCCACCTTCTTATCGTCCTGGTGATGGCGCAACAGGAATGCAGGCGATTGCAGGCGATGCTCCTTTCATCATGAAGCCGGACGGGCGCGGCTGGTTATTTGCGCCCACAGGAACCAAGGATGGCCCGCTCCCTACACATTACGAGCCGGTGGAATCGCCGGTATCAAATTTGCTTTATGGGCAGCAGGATAATCCCATGGTGGAGCGCTATGACATTCCGCTCAATGAGAAAGATCTGCCGCTGGATGAAGAGTATCCGGTGATCGGCACAACCTACAGGGTGACGGAACATTACCTGAGCGGCCCAATGAGCCGCTTTGATAGCTGGTTGAATGAGCTTCAGCCGGAGATGTTTGTGGAAGTGAGCCCTGAGTTGGCGTCGGACCGCGGCATCATCCACGGTGATTGGCTGGTGGTCTGGAACAGGCGCTCTGCCATTGAAGCGCGTGCCATGGTCACAAAGCGTATCAAGCCGCTCAAGGTAAATGGGCGCGTGCTGCACCAGATCGGTATTCCTTTTCATTGGGGATATGCGGGTGAGACGGTTGGCGCAATCGGAAATGATCTGACTTCAATTGTCGCCGATCCAAACGTAAGCATGCATGAAGCTAAGGCATTCACGTGCAATGTGCGCGCAGGAAGGCTGACGCAGCATGATACAACCAGGCACGAACCAATTTTTGCCTGGCCCACGCGCGAACCAGCGCCAAACACACCAAAATCCGATCAACCGGAAGGGCAAGCGCTATGAGCTTACATGCACCCAGCATTTCCGATTTGCGCGACGCATGGTCGCGCCCGGAGCCGCCGCAGAAGCAGGAAGAAACCGGCTTCTTCACCGATACCACGCTCTGCATCGGCTGCAAAGCATGTGAAGTAGCCTGCAAGCAGTGGAACCAGCTTCCTGCGGATGAGTTTCACTGGACCGGCAACAGCTATGACAACACCGTCACGCTCTCCGATACCACATGGAGGCATGTGGCATTTGTGGAGCAGTTTGAGGATGGAGCGGGCCGCTGGCTCATGATGAGTGATGTGTGCAAGCATTGCCAGCTTGCACCGTGCTATGAAGCGTGTCCAACGGGCTCCATTATTTATAACGAGTTCGGCAATGTATATGTGCAGCAGGATATCTGTAACGGTTGCGGATATTGCGTAGCGGCTTGTCCGTTTGGCGTGCTTGACCGCAATGAGGATGACGGCCGCGCCCATAAATGCACGCTTTGTTATGATCGCCAGAAAGAGGGCATGGAACCCGCGTGTGCAAAGAGCTGCCCCACAGATTCTATCCGCTTTGGGCCGGTCAGCCAGTTGCGTGAAGAGGCAAAACAACGCTTAGAGCAGTTGCATGCGCGTGGCGAAACCGATGCCTACCTTTACGGCAACGAACCTGCCGGAGAATATAGCGCGCTGAATTCAATCTTTCTGCTTAAAGACAAGCCTTCTGTGTACAACCTGCCGGATGCGCCACGCCGCCCGGCGGCTCATTTGAAAACAAATTACTTGCTCAGCTTTGGCGCTGCCCTGGGTCTGGCTGCGGCATCGGCTTTCCTGTTTTCCCGCGAGGAATAAATGGCCACACAGCGACTGCCCCAATATCCGGTGCAACATACCCCTGCAACGCCATCGCATGATGTAGTGGAGATCGCACGCCCGGAAACGACCAGAGATGCGGGCTACTACAACATTCCATTTTTAAAGCGCCCGTTGTGGGGCTGGGAAATTGCGCTTTATTTTTCCTGTGAGGGAATCAGCGCGGGCGCATACGTGCTCTCAGCCATGGCGGAATTGTTTGGAGGCGGGCAATATCGCGGGCTGGTGCGCTCGGCCCGTTA
>DASRCD010000751.1:0-3275 GCA_035653315.1 Candidatus Angelobacter sp. | reverse complement strand
GTGAGTTGCCTACCAGCAGCACAGCAGGCACGCGGTCTGTGTATCCGGGAAGAGGGATGGCATGCAGAATTTCTTCCTGCGTCAATGCCGGGCCGGAATCAATGGTGGCGGAAGCTTCCACGCGCTGGTCCAAGACTTTTTGCACCAGATCTTTTACCTGGGCAGAAGCAAGGTTTTCTTTGGAAGGCCCAATGAGTTCTCCCTGGCCCTGTTCTGGCGCGCTGTAAATGGAAACGCGCAGTCCTTCCGGTGCGCTCAGCGTTTGCACCACCGCATCCAGTTTTCGCCCTCCCACCAGATAAAAACTTAAGCCATGAATATGCACCGGACGCAAACAGAGCAGAGCCAGTACTACTCCCTGGGGCGTGTCTGTGTGTTTTAAGAAAGCTTTCTGCGGCAGGGGGGTTGTTAGATCAAGAAACCAGCGCTGCTTGTAACCAAACCGCGCAGGCCAGTGCGCTGAAGAAATAATGGTGCCATCCGGAGAGATGATGTCAAGAAAATCAAGCCGCTGCGCGGCGGCATAGGTTAAAGCTTCATTCACATAGCTGGCATATTCGGCGCCGTTGCTCAGCTCCGCCGCCATGCGCAACATGGAATCAGACCCGGCAATGGTCTCCACTCCGCGCGTGATCTCGTCGCCCTCGTGCTCAAATTCGCGGCGAAACTGGTTTACCAGCGTGTCCGTGCGCTCCTGCTCAATCTGCCGGAAAGCTTCATGCGCGCGCGCCTCAATCAGCCATGCCACCGCCCCCACGCTCGCGGTAATGCCAATGGTGATCAGCAGCAGCAGTTTGGTTTTTAAGGACACGCTTTATCGCGCTCCTTCCACCCAAAGCTGGTCAAGCTGCCATGCTCCGGTAGCAAGCTGCTGCCAGTTGTGGACATTGTTATTGAGCCACAGCGCCTGCGGAAGATGCGCCACCGAAATCACATTGTGGTCATTCAATATTTTGCGTTCGACATCCAGCAAATCTTCAGGGCGCGTGCTGCCCAGGATTGCGGAAGCATTATCAGCGGGGAGTCCTAATTCATTTATAAGAGAAGCCAGCACAATGGAAGGTTCAACGGATTGCAGGGGAAGACGCAGAAGTACCGCATCGGCATTGATGGTAGTTCGCGCTGCCTTGCTATAAATATGCGACTCCCCATAAGGCTGAACGGCGATGCCGGCTTCACGGGCGTCCACGGCAATCCTTTCCGCTACCTGTTTGGCCAGCGGATCAGAAAAATCATAAGCCAGCGCAATGGGGCTGATCACCACAAACGCAGCAGCATCCGTGCGCAGTTCACGGGCGCGCGCAAGATCGGCATTGCCCGGAAACATGAATTCATATCCGGTGAGCCATTGGGGCAATAGGCCCGAAGCAGGCACGCCGCGCCGCTGCAATAACACATTGCTGATGGCCACGCGATTCATTGCATTAGCCAGCGCTTCACGTACGCGGGGATCCACCGGCTTCTTTCCTTGTTTGGCCATTGAAGGTTGCAAAAAGACAAGCGCCAGAAGATCGCACGGACGCGAGAGAGCAACATTCTGGTTGCTCTGTTCCAGCGGACGGACCTGATCAATATTCATCTCCGCCGCTGAATACTGGCCCAGCTGCCTCTCCAGCAATTGTTCACGCATGGCCCTGCCCATTTGAAATTCAATCGTATCCACAAAAGGACGTCCGCCCCAATAATCTTCATTGGCCACAAATTGCGCCCGTTCTCCTGCCTGCCACTGGTTTAGCTTGTAAGCTCCCGTGCCAATGAGAACAGCTGCTCCACTCCCGTCCGTCTGGCGCTTCACAATTGCATATCGAGGCAGCGCCAGCAATTCCGGCATGTGCTGCACCGCGAAAGGGGCTTCAATGGTAACGGTCTGCCGGTCTGGCGCGGCGTATTTCCATGCAGGATTGCTTTTTGCCAGGCTGGCTACCGCATCTGCCGCAGTCAACACGGTGCCGTCATGAAAATTCGCCAATCGCAGATGAAACTGCCAGGTGCGTTTTGCCTGATCAGAGTGCCAGCTTACGGCGAGCGCGGGCTGCACGCGGCCTTGAGGATCGATCTGCGTGAATGTTTCAAATGTGAGCGCAGCCATCCGGTCTCGCGCGGCAGGGTGGTCTTCTTCCGCGATAGGATCAATCGACATCACCTTGTCATGCAGAGAGATGTGCACAGCCCCGCCGTAGCGTGGGCGAGAGCTGCCGTACCCGCAGATTGCAATCAGCAGCAGGCTACTGATTGCAGATAACTGTAAGAATAAACGCTTCATATTTGCCTGTTGCCTGTGACTGTATGACCCCATTCACAATCTGGCTGTAATTTCCTGCAGTCCATAAAGCTTCTACCGCGCCGGATAAATCAATGGGCGCGCTTACCGGCAACGCTTCACGTCCGGCAATTTCAACTGCCTGCACGCTGTCCGAGTGGACCATGTCCGCAGGCGAACTGGTCAAAATCTGCCATCCTGAGCCGCAGTTGGAATGCACAGCCGCCACGGTGCTGCCCCAGCCGTTGAACGTAGCGACTGGTGAAGAAAGATCATTCTGAAAAAGCCGTGCGTGGCCGTCCGTGCCGGTAAAAAGCCAGATATGTTGATCGCCGTTCTGCCATGTTGCCGCAGAGAAAAAAGAAGGCACTGAGGCCCCGGCAGTTTGTCCTGCCAGCAGGCCGTTGAAAAAATTTCTCCGTGGACTAAAGAATGCTACAAGCTGTCCCTGGTCAATGGGCCAGGGATCATCGCTGGCGCGGCAATCAAGAGAAGATTGTGAAATGGCGCCATTGCAGCGAGTGCCGGGAAGAAACACATTGATCTGGCCGTGCTGCACTTCCAGCCTGCCGCGTAGATCGCGCGGCCACGGATGTTCATGCGGAATGCCCAGCGTTTGCCTGGGCCGCCATTGCCCGCCATCTGCTGCGGCATAAAAAGAAAGCTGTCCCGGTTCTAGGATGAGCAGATTCTGATTGTCCTGAAAGAAATCCAGAATCGGCGCATCCTGCTGCCACACTGAAATCTTGCGAATGGTAAGCGAGGGCGTCCGCGCATTGGCAATGTGCTGCGACCGGGGAATTTTTTTTATGACCAACTGGCCGCTCGATCCCTGCTGCACATTCGCCACCCACACATAGCCCTGCCAGTCTTCAGAAAAAGTAATCTGCACGTCGGCCAGCGCCTGCTCGGCTTTAACCAGACGTATGTTCGCGTTGTGGAACGCGTTGACGATGGCGTTTTTCAGATTGTCCTGTGTTTCCGCGGGCAGGGAGGATACATTTTCAAAGCTCAC
>DASRCD010000750.1:0-6087 GCA_035653315.1 Candidatus Angelobacter sp. | reverse complement strand
AGATTGGCTGGCGTGGTAAGTCCATTTTTTCGCCGGATCAAAGATTGTGACGTCGGCGTGAGCGCCTACTTTCAATGTTCCCCGACCTTCCAGCCCCATGATTCTGGCGGGATTGGTGGAGAGCAACTCGACAATGCGGCGCAATGGAATCTTGTGACGATGGTGGAGCACTGAGATACACAATCCCGCCGAAGTTTCCAGGCCGGTGATGCCGAAAGGCGCGCGGTCAAACTCCTGATTTTTTTCATGCGCGGCGTGGGGCGCGTGATCGGTGGCAACGCAATCGACGGCGCCATCGGCCAGGCCGGCAAGAATCGCATCGCGATCTTTCTGGGCGCGGAGCGGAGGATTCATTTTAAAGTTGGTGTCATACTGGCCTATGTCTTCATCGAGCAGCGTGAAATGATGCGGCGTGACTTCGCAGGTCACATGCAGATGATCCCGCTTGGCCTTGCGTACAGCGCGTAGTGCTGCGGCAGTAGAAAGATGGGCGACATGGTAGCGGCCCTTGGTTTCCGCCGTAAGGCGAATGTCGCGTTCAACAATGGAGCTTTCCGCCTCGCCGGGCCAGCCGCGCAGTCCCAGCCGGAAAGCCACCGGGCCGGCATTCATCACAGAGCCTTCTGTCCGGTGGCAATCTTCCGCGTGCTGGACCACTGGCATATTCAGCGTGGCGGCGGCGATTAATGACTCGCGCATAATCGAGTCGCCCAGAATTGGCTTGCCATCATCGCTGAAGGCAATTGCTCCTGCCCGCTTCAGGGCGGCAAAGTCAGTCAGCTTTTCTCCCAAGCTGCCGAACGTGGCAGCGGCAATGGGGAAGACATTCACGTGCGCGCCGCGAGCAGGGTCGAGCATCCAACGTGTGATTTCCGGCGAGTCATTCACCGGAGTTGTATTGGGCATGGCGCAGACGGAAGTAAATCCTCCGGCGGCAGCAGCCATGGTGCCGGTGGCGATGGTCTCTTTGTGTGACTGGCCGGGCTCGCGCAAGTGAACATGGATATCAATAAAGCCGGGGGCTACAACGAGGCCTTTGGCGTTGAAGGTTTCATCGGCCTTGCCCCGAAGCTTGCCCGCAGGCGCGACTTCAGCCACTCGGCCTTCTTTGAGCAAAAGATCGTACTTGCCTTCCAGGTGCGAGGAAGGATCGAGCAGAAGACCATTGCGGATGGAGAGGGTTGAAGATTTCATCAAGAGCCTTTCGCCGCAGATTTACGCAGATGAACGCTGATCTTTTTTCTTTCATTTTCAAAAGCCAGACGTCTTACCTGGGGCTTTGGGCCAAAATTTAAAAGAAGTCCTACTTCAATTTCCGTAGATCGCAAATAATGCAGTAGCTGGGCTTCATGTGAGGGATCCAGCGCCTTGCAAGCTTTCAACTCCACCAGCACAACTCCATTTACGACCAGATCAGCCTCATAGGATCCAATTGTCTGACCGTGAAACCAGACAGGTATGGGAACTTGCTGTTGAAAACGAATACCGCGTTCCTTGAAAACAACAACCATTGCTTCTTCATAAGCTTTTTCGAGAAAGCCAAAGCCAAGTTCGTTGTAAACGTCGTAGAAAATTCCAATAACCTGTTCAGTCAATTCTGAATATTTATATCTGCGTTCATCTGCGGAAATCTGCGGCGAATCCATTTTCACGCCACCCCCAGGCAAATTGCCAGGATTGCCATGCGCACGAAGACGCCGTTATGGACCTGTTCTTCAATCACGGATTGGGGGCCATCGGCGACTTCGCTTTGGATTTCCATCCCACGGACCATCGGTCCTGGATGCATTACGAGCGCATCGCTTTTGGCCAGTTTCAAGCGCTCTGGGGTTAGCTGGTAGTGGGAAATATAGCTTTGTGTGTCCAGCTTCAGGCCGGCGAGCCGTTCCTTCTGCACTCGCAGCATCATGATCACGTCCGCTTTGCGGACAGCTTCTTCCATGTGACGGCTGATCTTGATTCCCCGGCCAAGAGAGGCTGCGTCTTCAGGAAGCAATTCAGGCGGGCCGCAAAGTACAACCTGCGCGCCAAACTTTGACAGGAGATGAACATTGGAGCGCACCACGCGGCTGTGGTGAATATCGCCCACCATGGCTATACGCAGATTTGCGAGCGACCGCTTATGGCGCAGGATGGTATAGGCATCCAGCAAGGCCTGAGAAGGATGCTCATGCATGCCATCGCCGGCATTGATGATGGGGACGCGCAGGTTGCGGGCCAGCACATGCGGCGCGCCGGAGGAAGGATGCCTTAGAACAATGCAGTCTGATCCCAGCGCCTGCAACGTCTTGCCAGTGTCCACAAGAGACTCGCCTTTTTCAATGCTGGAAGCGGTGGAACTGATGATAGAGGTATGAGTGCCAAGCAATTTGGCGGCAAATTCAAAAGAGACGCGGGTCCGGGTTGAAGGCTCATAAAAAAGAAGGGCAATGCGTTTGCCGCGCAAAACCGGCCGGGACCGGCCAGACTGCATACGCCTGGCCAGCTTAAGAAAAGAAGAAATTTCGTCCGGAGAAAGATGCTCGAGTTCGAGTAACGAGCGTGTGCGCGCCATTGGTTATGAAATGCGCTCCACCATCAGCACTTGTTCATCCTGGTCAATCTCAGAAAGTTTTACTTCAATAATTTCATTATCTGTAGTTTGCACGGTGCGGCCCACAAATGCGGCTTCAATGGGCAGCTCGCGATGGCCGCGATCAATCAAGACGCAGAGCTGTACGCGGCGCGGGCGTCCGTGGTCAAACAAGGCATCCATGGCAGCACGGACCGTCCGGCCAGTATAAAGAACATCATCCAGCAGGATGACGTTTTTATCCACAATGTCCGTTCCCAGCGGGGTGGTTTTAATTTGCGGCGTTGCGCCCACGGTGGAAAGATCATCGCGATACAGAGTGATATCCAGCGTGCCGACTGGCACAGGAGTTTTTTCAATCTGCTGGATCAACGCCGCCAGACGATTGGCCAGTGGAACGCCACGGCGCTTGATTCCGACCAGCACCAGATTTTCCACGCCATTGTTCTTTTCCACAATTTGATGGGCCAGACGCACCAGAGTCCGCTCAATTTCAGAGCTGGACATCAGGCGTCCCTTAATTTGCAGGTTGGGCAGACTAGGATGGGCAGGATTCATAGACACCGCATGATATCTGATGGCAGTACCAAAGCGCCAATCGAAGAGAAATTCGGGACCTCGCGCCCCTTCTCAAGTTCAGGGGCGTTCGGCTACGCTCACCATGACTGGGGTAAGCTGTAGTTGGGAAATTCAGCTCTGGCCAGCTTAAGTACACGAAAACAAAGTTCGGAGCGCTATCAGCAGAATTAAAACCGTGTTCTTATCTTGTTCGCCACCAGCGCCCCGGTGATGGCGCCCAGAATTAAAAAAACCAGCAGAAAAAATGTGAGACTCAGCGCCATACCCACGGCAAAACCCTGGTCTGTTGTAAACCACTGGATTGCCTGCAAGGTTTGGGGATCGGAAGTCTGGCGGGCTATTTCCTGAAGCTTATTGAGTAAGGCAGCGTGGCTGACCGTGATGATGGATAGGGAGAAAATCAGAAAAGAAAGAAAACTCAGGAGCGCAGCAAAAGCTCCAAGGCGCGCGCCGTGCCCGCTTTGCAGAGCACCCAGGTGGAGCGGCCGGTATCTTGCTATGGCACGGACAGTTGTGTAAGGAAATATCAGCAGTCCGGCCGGTAAAAATAGAAAAGTAAGAAAGCCGGCAAAAGCCGCCATGGGCGAGACAATGCGGAAGAACGCATTCCACTGGATGCTTCCCACGCGCGGCATGGGTGGAGGCGGTATTGTAGTGGTAGCTACGGGATCGTCTGGGGCCTGCTCTGCGGAAAAAACTTCAGTTTCTGGTTGTGCTGTTACTACCCTGATTTGCGGCGCATTGCAGTTGGGGCAAAAGACAGTATTGGCAGCAACCGGCTGCCCGCAACGATAACAATCCTTTGGCATCTATTAACAAATTACAGGAGCTTGTGAGTACAAGCAACAAACTGAGAATACCTGGCTATCACCTTAAAGCCTGTTTCAGGGCGTTGGTGAGCGCAGTCATATTCTGTTCAGGAACCACAAAATCCACGCCTTCCGGCAGGACTTTTGCCACAATTTTTCCCCGCACCACCAGCACCACGCAAATATTATGTCGGATCATTTTCAGCGATTGCGCCACGGACCAGCCTTCCGTCTGTACAAAGTGCTCCTGGTCCAGTATCACCGCGTCCACGCGATTATTCACGCAAATAGCCACTGCGTGGTCCGGGGTATAGGTGGTCATCACCTTATAGCCATAACCTTTCAGCGTTTTCGCGGTCTCGCTGTGCCTGCGGTCAGCCAGCAGCAAAATTGTGTGCGTGGAGCTCTTCATGAATGTACTACCGTCTGCCTCCAGCGGGGCGGAGATCAAGACCAACCAACACCCTGTCTGTATTGGAAAGGTCGCCAATAATCTTTTTCACCGGCGTAGGCAAGCGCCGCACAAGTGTAGGGACTGCAATGATCTGGTCGCCGCTGGCGAGCTTTGGACGCTCCAACAAATCGATTACCTGGATCCTATAGGCGCCATGCATGTGCTCTTCACAGAGATTTTTCAGGTTCTCAAAAGCCCGAATCGAGGTGGCGGTCATTCCGGCCACATAGAGCCGCAACTCCCATACAGGAGGTTTGAACGGCTGAATTCGGGCGGGCTTTTGCGCGGGGCGCGCACCATGGCGCGCACCCCGTTTTGTGGTTTTTTTACTCGCCATGGATATGAATTCCTTTGTCGCTTAAATTGAATATGTGCATGTGCATATCGTGGGACATGCCGCGTGATTTCAGCAAATTCAGAGTGCGGACCCTCTCCCTTCCGCCCTGCGGCTGATCGCGCAGCACCAGCCAGGCATCCATCAGGGAAGAAATACCAATCGCGGTTTCTTCTATATCGGTGCCAAAAACAAGATTCGTGAATACGGCTGTAATATTTTTCAGCTTAAGGAAATCAATTAACCGGGTAAGCATGGCTTTAGCTGAGTGGATGTCTCCCGCTGAAACAAGATTGGTAATCGGGTCCACCACAACCACGTCCGGCTTGAATTGCTGTATCTCGTGGTACATGACGGAAAGATGTGATTCCAACCCTGCTGCCGTGGGACGCGTGGCATGGATATTCAGCAGACCGCGCTTCATCCAGCGCTCCAGATTGATTCCCACCGACCCCATATTACGGAGAATCTGGCTGGGAGACTCTTCATAAGCAAAGTAGAGGGCGCGTTCACCACGAGCGCAGGCTGCATTGGCAAAGGAGCTGGCAAAAATGGATTTTCCGGTGCCTGCGGTGCCGGTGATCAGAATGCTGCTGGCGCGAAAGTACCCTTTCCCGCCCAACATCCTGTCTAAGCTGGGAATGCCGGAAGACACTCTCTCCGTGGAAGCCGAATGCGACAAGCCCAGAGAGGTGATGGGCACCACGGAAATCCCTTCATTATCGATAAGGAAGGGATATTCATTGGTTCCGTGAGAGGAGCCGCGATATTTCATGACGCGCAAGCGCCGTGTAGAAATCTGCTCATTCACGCGATGATCGAGAAGGATCACGCAATCGGCAACATACTCTTCCAGCCCGTAACGTGTCAGGGAGCCATCACCGACTTCAGCAGTGATTACGGCGGTTACGCCCGCATCCTTGAGCCAATGAAACAGGCGGCGCAGTTCAGCGCGGACAATGGCTTCATTTTTCAATCCCAGAAACAGGAGCTCAATCGTATCCAGCAGCACGCGCTTGGCGTTGACCTGCTCGATTGCAGCGCGAAGACGGATAAAAAGACCTTCCAGATCGTAGTCACCGGTTTCTTCAATCTGCTTGCGCTCCACATGGACATAATCAATGGCCAGTTTTTTCGCCTTGATCAGTGACGGCAGGTCATAACCGAGTGAAGCCATGTTGGTAATGATCTCTTCGGAGGTTTCCTCCATGGCCAGGCAAACTCCGGGTTCGTTGTAAAGGACAGCCCCGCGCACCAGGAACTCGAGTCCCAGCAATGTTTTTCCTGTTCCTGGACCGCCACAAACTAGCGCGGTGCGGCCTTTGGGAAATCCGCCGTG
>DASRCD010000749.1:0-2001 GCA_035653315.1 Candidatus Angelobacter sp. | reverse complement strand
CGCGTGTTTCCTCCCGCAACACGGCATGAACGCGGCGCGCATGAGATGCACGTCTAGCATGGGAGTGCCGAAAGTTTATTAAAGATCTGAAGATGGCTTTGCCGTAAAAAGCTATACGCGCAGAAAATCTATAAAGCCGCGTTGCGGGTCGGCATTTACCAGCTTCACGCGCAACTTGTCACCAACATCCACGCCCTGCCCGTGAATCAGCATGCCTTCCACGTGCGGGTTCAGCACCCGGACAAAAGTTCCTTTCGGAGTTGCGCCGGTCACAATGGCGTCAAATACCTGACCAATCCGGCTGCCCATGCTTACCGCGGCAATGCGCTTGGACATGCCGCGCTCCACTTTTCTTGCCGCGTCTTCTTTGGCTGTGCAGTTTTGCGCGATTGCTGAGAGTTCATCGTCGCCATACGGGCTTTTTTGCCGGTTGACCACGCTCTTGATCAGCCGTTGCGTTACCACGTCCGCAAAGCGGCGGTTGGGCGCGGTGGAGTGCGTATAATCCTGCACCGCCAGCCCAAAATGTCCCGGAGAAGGCTGGCCCGGCCGCTCCAGAACATATTCACCGGGTCCCATCAGTTTGATCACAGCCAGTGAGACATCGGCAAAATGGTCAGGATCGGCGGCCTTGCGCGTTTGCAGAAAATCATTGAGCGCTTTGGAATCGGGTTCCGCGGGTAACTTGCCGCCATGCTCTGCCGCCAGCGCGACAATGCGGTCCCAGCGCTCCGGCGTTTTCACTACCCGGCGGATGGATGAAATCCCGGCATCTTCCAGCGTGCGCGCTACCACTCCATTCGCGGCGATCATAAAATCTTCAATCAGCTCGGTGGCACGGTTCTTTTCCTGTTTTTTCAAATCAACGATTTGATCATTCAGGATGACCGGATGCACCTCAGTCGTCTCAATATTCAATGCGCCGTGGCGATAGCGTTCATTTCTGAGCGCCTGCGCCACTTCGTCCTGTAGTTTGAGTTGGGCCTGCAATTCGGGTGAAGCGGCCACCTTGTCCGGCGCAGGGCCGCGATTTTCAAGCCATGCGCCCACTGAGTTATAAGCAAGCTGCGCTTTGTTAGTTACCAGCGCGGGATAGACCTGCTGCCTGGTCACACAGCCACTGCCATCGACAACAAACTCCGTAACCATGCTGAGCTTGCCATCCACTTCCAGCAGGGAAGTGGCGCCATTGGAAAGGTCTTCCGGGAGCATGGGAAAGTTGCGCACTCCGGTGTAAACCGTACAAGTCTCCTTGGCGGCATGGGCATCAATGGGAGAATCTTTTGGCACAAACGAATCCACATCGGCAATGCCGACCATGACTTTCGTTGTGCCGTCCGTCAGCTTCTCCGCATACTCAATCTGGTCAAGGTCGCGCGATGTGTCATTGTCAATGGAAGACCAGAGCAGGTTGCGCAGGTCGCGGATATTCGCCGAGGCAAGCGCCTGCGGCGGATGGGACTTGATTTGCGCCAATTGTTGCAGCGCTGCCGGTGGAAAGTCCGGCTCAAAGCCGTTTTCCAGCATCAGCTGCCGTGCCGCAGCCTGCAGATTGAAGTGGGAAGAGTCTGAATGAGTCATAGATTTAGGTAAACGCAGAAGAGTAACACGTCCATCTCATCGTATGTTGTTATGATCTGGGAGGCAGGTATACTTTCTGCTCATCCCGCCTTCTCATTCCTACGCATCCTTAGTGTTCTTTGCGGTAAAGAATTTTGCTTTTCTCCGTGT
The DNA here is from genome assembly GCA_035653315.1 of Candidatus Angelobacter sp. Taxonomy (GTDB): domain Bacteria; phylum Acidobacteriota; class Terriglobia; order Terriglobales; family Acidobacteriaceae; genus Angelobacter. Next base: position 270 of record DASRCD010000749.1, on the reverse strand, counting down.
CTCCGCGTCTCCGTGGTGAGACTTGATTTGTGATCCACTATGGAATGAGAAAGGCCGCTCAGCGGCGGCCCGGATGGAACGCGAAAGCTATCGCGCAAAGGTGCCCACAAAGGCACTGCGCTTATCATGGAGCGTCCATGTGGTGTTCAGATCTTTGCCACGATATTCATCCGTCATGGCGACTGCGGCCATAGCATGGGACGTGGGAGTGAGCGGCTTGTAGTAGGTATCCTCGCTGCCACAGAGATGGTCTTTTTCGCCGATGGCGCG
>DASRCD010000748.1:0-5879 GCA_035653315.1 Candidatus Angelobacter sp. | reverse complement strand
GGTTTCACTGGTCGCCATTCTCGACGCCGATAAAGAAGGTTTTCTGCGCTCCGCCGGCTCACTAATCCAGACCATCGGCCGCTGCGCCCGCCACCTGCAGGGCCGCGCCATTCTTTACGCCGACCGCATGACCGATTCCATGAACAAGGCCATCGGCGAAACCGAGCGCCGCCGCGCCATCCAGCGCGCCTACAACCAAGAGCACGGCATCACGCCTGAATCCATCGTGCGCCCCGTCTCCATGGAGCTGGCGTCGATTATCGAAGCCGATTACGTCGAGGTGAGCACGGCCTCCGACGCTGTCCCCGACTTCAAGTCGCAGGAAGATCTCGACTCTTTCATCGTGCAGCTCGAAACCCAGATGCGCGAAGCTGCCAAGCGCTTCGAATTCGAAGCGGCCGCCAAACTTCGCGACAAAATCAAAGAGCTCCGCACCAAGGAATTCCTCTTCGCGTAATCAGCTTCTATTTGGGTAAGCCGCGGAGCGGCGGCGGTACGTAGCCCGGCACGCAGCGCAGCGGAGTGCCGGGTCAGCCCGCCCCATAAATCCAGTCCCGCAGGGACGGTTGACCACCACTCTCTCACCGCTGCTAAATCGAGCTCATGTTCGCCAAAAATTCCGAGTTCTGCCGCGTCTTGCCGAGCTTATCAATCAGCAGCTCCATGGCTTCTACCGGCGAAAGCGGATTCAGCACGCGCCGCAGCACATAGGTCCGCGCCAGGTCTTCTTTCGGAATCAGCAGCTCTTCCTTACGCGTGCCCGAGCGCTGAATATCGATGGCCGGGAAGACGCGCTTGTCGCTGAGCTTGCGATCAAGGATGACTTCGCAGTTGCCCGTGCCCTTGAACTCTTCAAAGATCACGTCATCCATCCGCGAGCCGGTTTCAATCAGCGCCGTCGCAATAATGGTCAGCGAGCCGCCTTCTTCAATGTTGCGCGCGGCGCCGAAAAACCGCTTCGGGCGCTGCAGAGCATTGCTGTCGACGCCGCCTGAAAGCACCTTGCCCGAGGGCGGCACAATCGTGTTGTAGGCGCGCGCCAGGCGGGTGATCGAATCCAGCAGGATGACGACGTCGCGCTTGTGCTCAACCAGGCGCTTGGCTTTTTCAATCACCATTTCCGCAACCTGGACGTGGCGGGCAGCCGGCTCGTCAAAGGTGGAGGAGATAACTTCTCCCTTCACCGAGCGCTGCATGTCCGTGACTTCTTCCGGACGCTCATCAATCAGCAGCACAATCAACACAACTTCCGGATGATTGGTGGTTATGGAGTTGGCGATGTTCTGCAACAGCATGGTTTTGCCGGTACGGGGCGGAGCAACGATCAGTCCGCGCTGGCCTTTGCCCACTGGAGTGAGCAGGTCCATGACGCGGGCGCTCACGTTTTCACGCACGGTTTCCAGTTTCAGGCGCTCCTGCGGATAAAGCGGCGTCAGGTTATCAAACAGGATTTTGTTGCGCGCTTCTTCCGGTGATTCAAAGTTGACCGCTTCAATCTTGACCAGCGCGAAATATTTTTCGCCTTCATGCGGCGGACGCACCTGGCCGCTGATGGTGTCGCCTGTTTTCAGGTCAAACTTGCGGATCTGCGAGGGCGAAACATAAATGTCATCCGGCCCCGGCAGATAGTTGTAATCAGGGGAGCGAAGGAAGCCATATCCATCTGGCAGGATTTCCAGGACGCCTTCAGCAAAGATGTGGCCTTCTTTTTCACTCTGAGCCTGCAGGATTTTAAAGATGAGGTCCTGCTTGCGGAGACCGCTGGCGCCAGGGAGGTCGAGGGTGCGCGCGATCTTGGTAAGCTCAGTAATATTTTTTTCTTTTAATTCTGCAATTGTCATTCGTCACCTATGGGAGTTTTTCTGATAGCTAGGAAGGATTGCCGATTCGAGGCGAGAAATACACCCTCAAGGTCATAAAACCTGAGGGCCCGCCAGGCGTTTTGCCCGGCGGGATTTCAGGAAAGCTTAGTTAGGCAGCACGACGCTGTGGTTCAACAAAGTGGTCACCTGAGACTTCAATCACTGTATCGGGCTGTTTGGCATTGCCCACGCGGACCAGGACATCATTCATCGTCTCCTGAACGCGCGTATTTGGCTTGTGAAATTTGCGTGTCGCCTTGGAAATTAATTGACACAAAAGATAGCGGTTCTGCACGGTATCCAGTGCACCGTAAATCAAGTCAGATCGCATGACTGTTTTTATTCTCCTTAATATAAGTTCTTGATATATGAAACGATATTTATTTGATTCTTAAGTATTGCCAATGAATTCAAATCCTTACCGGTCCGCCGGACCAGGGCACAAAGTTAACACGTCAAACTTATTGCCTGGAATGCCAGGCAAGATACATCTGATGTTGTGGAGAGTTCCAGAGACCCGTGTGAGATATTAGACGTAACCACCGGTATCTTAGTTGCTCAAATTTTTAACTTTGTTTGAAGTGGCATTCGGAACAAAGTCAGGTACGAAGCCCATCCGTAAGACGTTCTACGGTAAACGGCATTTGCGGAAACGTCAAGGATTTTTTGTGAAAGTTTTAGGGCTCTAAGTCCTTATTTTTCTTAGAATTTGCTTCATATCAAAATTTGTCAGAGACATTTTCAGCACTTTATTCTGTTGACGATTGAGGTTCACCAGCATGACTGATCCCCGCTATCCCATCGGCAGGTTTGTACCTGACCCGGTATCCAGCCTTCAAACCCGCTCCCGCCACATTGAAGCAATTGCCGGATTGCCGGCCCAGATCCGCCAGGCAGTGGATGGCCTGAAAGATACTCAGTTCAACACGCCTTATCGTGAAGGCGGCTGGACGGTCCGGCAGGTGATTCATCACGTTCCCGACAGTCATTTGAATGCCTATATCCGCTTTAAATGGGCCCTTACGGAAGACAATCCCACGATCAAGCCTTATGAAGAGGGCGCTTGGGCAGCCCTCAAAGACTCGGAATCCACCCCGGTTGAGGTCTCGCTCACGCTTTTAGAATCGCTGCACGCGCGCTGGACTGTGCTGATCCAGTCACTCACCGCGCAGGATTTTCAGCGCAAGTTTGTTCATCCCGCCTCAGGTCCGCATGACATTGACTGGCTCCTGCAACTCTATAGCTGGCACGGACGCCACCACACAGCCCACATCACCTGCTTGCGTGAACGCATGGGCTGGTGAGTGATTAGGCGGCACGCTTTTGCAAATCAATTTCGTGCGTGTCTGAAAGCTTTTCCTTGTGCTGGCTTTCCATCAGAGAGACAACGCCCGGGTACTCGGAAACTTCCCATAACGCCGTTTGCTTGGCCAGATGATTTTCATGCAGTTCCATCAGCACAGCAGCGGCAAGAAGAAACATTCCGGAAAAGCTCATTACAGCAGTAATAATGGGCCATACCGGCGATTTGGGAAAGAGCACGCCTACGCCGGTGAAGAAAACCGTCAGGATAAAAGACAAAATGGAAAACCCAAGCCAGAAAGTGGCCCGGATCAAAATTTGCAGTCTCCTGGAATAAAGCCTCAGCTGCTGCGAAAGCCCTTTAGTACGGTCTGTATCCTTATTGTCATTCCGAAAATTTTCCGCGACACTCCGGAACGTGCTGCAGAGCACTCCGTATTTAGCGCTCAGGTTTGAAAGAAAAATGGAAGTTGCAATTATGAGTGCCACAGGTGCGGAAGCCGCGCCAACAAGTTTTCCAACATCAAGATTTGCCATGATAGTTAAAAGATGCGGTGCTTCTTTATCGCGAAGCTTTCACCTCCAGAGTGGCGTGAAATGGCGCTTTATGTTCAGCAATGATCGCGCGCGCTAAACACAAAACGCGCACTATGCAGCTCGCGGAATATTTTCATTTGTGATCACTGACTGAATCTGGCCGTGCTCTCTTGTCTCCGGCATCATCCATCCAAAAATAATTACGGCAATCAGCCCCGCAACAGCAAGGCTTAAGAAGCCGGCACGATAGCCCCAATGCTGCGTAATCACGCCCGCCATTGCCGTGCTGATGGAAGCTCCTATTCCTATAGCCGCCCCGATTGCGCCAACAGCAAGATTGAAATGTCCTGTGCCTTCCGTGCAATCGGCTATGATCAATGTTCCCGCAACCATGGTGATACCAGCGGCTACACCGTCCAATACCTGCGCGGAAACCAGCCATTGGGGATTTCGGACAAATGCGAAAATCGTGGCCCGCAACGGCAAAAAGATCAAGCCGAAAAGCATGATAGGTTTTCTTCCGCGTGCGTCAGCTATCCGCCCAACCGCAGGGCAAATCAAGGCCATGATCACTTGCGGGACCATGAGCAGAGTGCCCATCCAGAGATCGCCGCGCTCAGGCCGGGCGGCGGACACCATTTGTCCGGCAAACGGCAACATGGCCCCATTGCCAAGATTGAAAAAGATGGTAACAGCGGCCAGGATGATCATACGGCGATCACAGAATACTTCTCTCAGGCCGCCGCTTTTGACTTGCTTGAGCGGAGCCCCACGCGCCAGTTCATAATCAATTTCATTGCTCCGGATCATCATTACGGCCAGCGCTGCCGGAATAGAAAGCAACGCAACAAAAAAGAAAATAGCTCGCGTGGAGTAGTGGAACCCAATCACCGCCATGCTGATGGCAGCAACCACATTCCCTGCTGAGCTGAAACCAACGTTTCTTCCAGTACGCGCGCCCAGGCAGGCATACCCCACCAGTCCCAGGGTAATAGCGCCAATTCCCGGCACAAAAATGCTGCCGGTAACGCCCAGCGCAGCCTGGGCAATGGTCACAATCCAGCGCGTGGGGAATTCCGCAAGCAAAATAGAGCTGGCGGCCAATACGCCAATGGCAGCAATCAGAGTGGCGCGCTTTGCATGCACGCGGTCCATCAAAGCGCCGCCGGGAGCCTGGGTCAGCACACCAGCAACTTCCGCCACGGTGAGCGCAAACCCAACAGCCTGCACGCTCCAGTGAAGCCCGGCAAGGTAAACCGCGACAAACGGCCCTACTCCGGTGCGTACATCAGCCAGGAAAAAGTTCGTCCAATCCAGACCCGCCAAGCTCAGCTTTGAAGGCGATGGCTGAGATTGCTGAGTAGTGGCTTGAGGCAGCGTGGAATCAATGGAAGACATGGGTTTATCGAAAATAAGATTCACTTACGCCGTGCATGACACGTAATTATTTGGAGACGAGTTATGTCAAATTGCGCCAGCATGGAACGGGAGCGGCGATTCCGCAGCTGATCAAAAACTTAGCCGCGAATTTTCGCGAATGGACACGAATTCTTTCTGAAATCTCGAGCGGAGCGAGAGATCCCTACTCACTTATTAGCTCTTCAACTGCGGGATGCACAAAGACTTGTAAGGTTCAAAGCCGTTCAATACTTTCAAGATTAAAAAATTTAGCAGCAGATTTACGCAGACATTGCTGATCAAAAAATTAGCCGCGAATCTCGCGAGTGAACACGAATTTTTTCTGAAATCTCGAGCGGAGCGAGAGATCCCTACTAGCTTATTGACCCTTTCACTGCGGGATTGCATAAAGACTTGTAAGCTTTCAAAGCCGTTCAATACCTTTCAAAATTAAAAAATTAGCCGCAGATTTACGCAGATCATCGCTGATCAAAAAATTAGCCGCGAATTTCGCAAAAGCACGAACCCAAATTCTGATTCGCGTACTTCGCGTTATTCGCGGCTGAATTGTTTTCCCTAGATCAGCGTGGATCTGCGCTGATCTGCGGCAACAATTGAGTTACGGCAAGAACCCAAGGTCTTCCGGCAGCGGACCAGCGATCGGCACCTCAAACAGCGGAGGCGCTGACGGCGGGAACAAACCAACGCTATCCGGATCAATGGTAAGAGCGCCGTTGGTCGCAAAGAATGTTCCAATCTGGATTTGCGGCTCAATGGCGA
>DASRCD010000747.1:0-10149 GCA_035653315.1 Candidatus Angelobacter sp. | reverse complement strand
AAGCCTGCTCCGCGGTCTTCTGCGGACTATTGGCGGGTGCGGAAGTGTTTTGCGCGTGCATGCTGGAAATCCCCAGCAATAAACCTCCACTCGCAAGTGCCATAGCCAGAAGACGGTTGATCAAAGCCCGGTTCATGATTTTCCCTTGAATTTTTAGAATGGCGTGCCGGTGAAGTTTAAACGATTTCCCGCCTGGATTTGAAACTTTTTGCTGTAAGCGCGCAGTACGTTGGTAAGAACATCCCGGCTAAAGCACCGGCTTTCGCAGCGCCTCAATTTCAGCCGCGGATTTATCTTTCCAGTGCTTTGTGTAGTTCTCCACGGTCATCAGCGTGCGCGAATACATGCGGTCCACATACATGGTCCCGCGCAGATGGTCAATTTCATGCTGCAAAATCCGCGCATGCCACCCGCTGGCCTCAATCACTTTGGCCTCGCCTTTTTCGTTCACGCATTCCACCCGCACTCTTCTGGCCCGCGGCGTAAGCGCTACCATGTCCGTCAGGCTCAGGCAGCCTTCAAAGAAATCAATCCGTTCCTCTCCAATCAATGTAATGGTGGGATTAATAATCACGTGGAACGGCACCACTTTGCGCTCGCGGTCTGCCAATTGCTCAGGCGTCCAATCCTTAATATAGGCCTGCTTGTCCTCGATCACAGCCAGTTGGATTCCCTGCCCAATCTGTGGCGCGGCTAATCCAACGCCAGGGGCCGCATACATAGTTTCCCTCATCCGCTCAATCAATTCACGAATCTCGCGGCTGCGAATCTCATTTGGACGCAATGGTCTCGCCGGCCTGCGCAACACCGGCTCTCCTGCCTGGACAATTGGAAGTAGTATCATAGGATGGTCAGCTCAAAAGCGCTTATTGTAAAACAGAACTTGTCCCAAAGGCGCAGGGACACGGAGAAAAGCTCAAGTGATTCAGTCGTGAAACGGAATTTGCAGCGCTATAACCGCCATCCTGAAGAATCGTTAGTTCGTTCGATTTTGATTATGAGTTGAACAAGCAGAAGGAGTTCCCCTTACAGGTCCCTCCTTCTATATATGAGAAATACTTTGTTACACAAGCATTGAATGCTTGGGTTTTGCGTGTCTCCGCATATCAGTGGTGGATTGCTTCTACCACACCTTGCATACCTTATCCGGCGGATTCACCATCGGCTGGCCGGCTTTGCAGGAAAATGCTTTGGCAAACTCAGGCATGTTCACCACTACGCCATTAATGCGATATTTTGAAGGCGAGTGCGGATCGGTCATGGCGCGCAGCCGTAAATTTTCCGGCCGGTCATTCGAGCAGTCCCACTGCGCAAAGCCGATAAAGAAACGCTGCTCCGGCGTCAGGTCATCTACAGTTTGCAGCTTCTTGTCCTTCGTTGCGCTCTTCCATGCGATATAAGCTAGAATCTCGCCGCCCAGGTCAGCCACATCTTCACCCAGCGTCAACCGGCTATTGATGTGCACATCATCTACCACCACATACTGCGCATACTGGTCGGCAATGCACTTGGTGCGCTCTTCAAACTTTTCTTTGTCTTCCTTGGTCCACCAATCGCGGAGATTGCCCTTGGCGTCGAACTTTGCTCCCTGATCGTCAAAGCCGTGGGTCAATTCATGTCCAATGGTCCCGCCGGTATCGCCATAGTTGGGAGCATCGTCAATCTTTGCGTCATATAAAGGCGGCTGCAAAACTCCGGCGGGGAAGTTAATGTCATTCATCGCCGGATTGTAATAAGCATTCACGGTTGGCGGAGACATGCCCCACTCGCCATGGTCCACGGGCTGCCCCAGTTTGTTCAGGTTGCGATGGCGCTCAAACTCGGTCAGGCGCTCCACATCGCCAAGAAAGTCATTGCTTGTGATCTTCACAGAACTGTAGTCGCGCCACTTGTCAGGATAGCCAATCTTGTTGCGGATGCCGTGCAGCTTGGCCAGCGCCTGCTCCTTCGTCTCAGGACTCATCCAGTCAAGCTGCTGAATGCGTTGCGCCATGGCATCTTCAATGCGGCGCACCATATCCAGCGTGCTGGCTTTCAGCTCCGGAGAAAAGACCTTGCGCACATACGCCTGGCCCAGCGCTTCTCCCAGGTCGCGATCGGTAAACTGGACGCAACGCTTCCAGCGCGGTTGCATCTCCTTTGCGCCGCGCAGAAAGCTGATAAAGAAATCAAAATTTTCCTGCACAAAAGCAGACGAGAGATACGGCGAGTATCCATTGGCCAGGTGATAGCGCAGATAGTTGCGCAGATTGGCCACAGGCTCATCCTTCAGCAGCGTATCCAGTTCTTTGAAAAAAGAAGTTGGCGCTACGTTGATGATTTCAAACTGCCGCGTCTTCAGCGTGCGGAAATAAGCGGCCCAATCAAAATCCGGAACCATCTGCTCCAGATCGGCCAGTTTGATCTTGTTTTTGCTTTTATAGGGATCACGCCGCTCTACTCGTGTCATGGAAGCCGTGGCCAGCGCTGTCTCAATCTTCATTACGGCATCGGCGTTCTGCTTTGCCGTCTCCGCATTGTCGCCCAGCAGTTCAAAAATCTTTTGCACATGCTGCAGGTAACGCTCGCGAATCTCCTTCGACTTTGGATCATCCTTGGTGTAATAATCGCGGTCCGGCAATCCAAGCCCGCCCTGCGTTACGCCTATAATCTGCTGCTCAGAATTGTCAGGGGCCTGCCGCACGCCGCTGCCAAAAAGCACTCCACCCAGCTCAAGCTGCATGCTGGCCACCACGGGAGCAAGATCATGCGCGGACTTCACCTGGTCAATCATCGCCAATTGCGGTTTCAGAGCGCCCGCGCCAAGCTTCTCAATCCCGGCTTCATCCATGCACGCAGAATAAAAATCGCCAATCTCCTGCGTTACGGTATCGCGCTTGCCTTTTGCGCTGGCGGCCTGCTCCAGAATGCCGCGCAGAAACGCCAGATTGTCCTGATACAACTTGCCGTAAACACCCCATGAAGTCTGGTCAGCGGGAATTGGGTTCTTCTTCTGCCACCCGCCGCAGGAGTATTGATAGAAATCCACGCATGGGTCCACGGACTTGTCCATGGAACTTACGTCCAGGCTGGGCGAATATGGTAGCGCGGGTTCAGTGGAGCTTGCAGGTTTTTGCTGGGCCGGGGCATAAGTGATCAAGACAAGCAAAGCAAGGCAGGCATGGCAGAATTGTTTCGTCATGTGTGTTTGACCTGAGCAGGTAAAAAAGTAACAAGCGGGAACTATGGTAGTGGGTGCGGCTGGTTTTGCCAAATGAAGGGTCTTGATAGGTTGTTCAATGGAGTTTTGCCGGCTCGCACCCACATAGGTAAATGTGGGTGCGTAACAATAAGAGCTTGGCAAATTCTCTATGCCCCGAGCGCCGGATAATCCGTATAGCCGCGAGCATCACCGCCATAAAACGTGGCTTGCTGTGGCTGGTTGAGTCCTGCGCCGCGCTGAAATCGTGTTGGCAAATCCGGGTTCGCCAAAAACAGCACGCCGTAGGAAACCAGATCAGCTTCGCCGGACGCAATGGCAGCATTGCCGGCCTTCGAGTCATATCCGCCGTTGGCAATCAGTGTTCCTCGATAATGATTGCGGATCGTCTGGCTTACGCGTCCACTCTGCCCCGGCTTCTCTGCCACTGGTTCCACCACATGAATGTAAACCACTTTCAAATCATTCAGCACACTGGCAGCATGGCCAAAGGTTTTGTGCGGATCGGAATCACTCATATCGTTAAATTGGTTAACAGGCGACAACCTGACACCAACTTTGTCTGCGCCCCATACCTTTACCACCGCTTCCGTTACCTCACGCAGAAAGCGTGCGCGGTTTTCCACCGGACCACCATAAGCATCTGTTCTCTTGTTCGTCCCATCACGCAGGAACTGGTCTATCAGATAGCCATTTGCGCCGTGGACTTCCACTCCATCAAAACCGGCGTCTTTGGCCCGCTTTGCGCCTTCAGCAAAGTCATGGACAATTCCCGGAATCTCAGTGGTCTCCAGCGCGCGAGGCGTCACAAACGGTTGCAGTCCGGTATAGGTGAATGCGTTACCTTCAGGTTTAATGGCGGAAGGCGCAACCGGCAACCCGCCGTTCGGCTGCAATGAAGGATGAGAAATGCGCCCCACATGCCAGAGCTGAAGGAAAATCCGTCCACCTTTTTTATGCACGGCGTCCGTGACCAGCTTCCACCCTGCAACCTGCTCGTCTGTGTGGATGCCAGGAGTGGCGGGATAGCCCACGCCCTGCGGCGAAACCTGCGTAGCCTCTGTCACAATCAGCCCTGCTGACGTCCGCTGCGCATAATAAGTAGCCGCCAGTTCCGTGGGAACATTTCCCTGCCCTGCGCGATTCCGCGTCATGGGCGCCATTACTATCCGGTTGGGCAGGTGCAGGCTGCCAAGTTGATAAGACGAAAATAAATCAAGTGCAGACATGCGATTAGGTCAGCTCCTCTTTAATAAAATGGGTCATGCGGTAATAACTCGGGGCATCAACGTCATGAAGTAGATGGTGCCAATCTTCAAGCCGATGCAAAATCTTCTATTATTTTGACATAAAAATAATGTGAATCATTCAGCCCGAATGGACCTTGTTTGCCAGTGATAGCGCAATGCCAGCACTCTAAGGCTGAATCCGCATAAGCTTCCCAGCGCGGTTGAAAGTTCGCGCGGCAGTTTCAATGCATCACTGAAAAGAAAGATGGCGGCGCCAAAGGCAGCGGCAATTGCATAGAGTTCGCCACGCTCAAAAATCTTCGGCGTGCGTCCGCTGAGCACATCGCGGATGCAGCCTCCGCCTACTGCCGTGGTAGCGCCCAGCAGCAGCGCAGGTAACCGCTTCATGCCGGCATTGATGGCGCGGGTGCTGCCGGAAACGGAGAACAGGCCAAGCGCAGCCGCGTCAATGACTACCAGCACGCGCTCAATATTTTTTCCGATCTTTTGAGCAAAAATCATTCCGACCACGGCGCCTGCCAGTGCGGCCATCAGATAACGGGCATCGGCAAAAGCCAGCGGCGGGCCATTCTGCAGAATCAGGTCGCGCGTGATTCCGCCGCCAAGCGCGGAAGCCAGCGCCAGGCCAGTCACGCCCACAAGATCGTATTTGTAGCGCGTATCGCGCACCGCAGCCAGCGCTCCACCCAGGCCGCCAACAAACACGCCAAGAAAATCGACCAGCGAAAAAAGCGTATCGATCGGCAATTTTTGAATGGGCAGGTTCACGCTTATCCATTGTAGCGGCTGCATTGTGGCGCACGTGGCGCAATTACTTTTGTGAACTACACGTGAATTTTTATTCCCGTGTGGCACAGTCCAGTGCTGCATTGCGGCCATTGTCTTCAGTAATCTTCAGCATTCACCCGCAAAGTGCGACGATTTGCTCATGCCACACTTTCCGCAACTGCAAAGCAAAACGCGTTCACCGCGAGTTCGTGTCCCTAACAGTGAATCCATCCGCTTTAACCTTGGTGGACGGCAGGTTTCAGCCGTGCTGCAAAGAATTTCGCTTACTGGCGGATTAGCGGAGTTTTCTTCGAGCATTGGCAGCGCGACCATCGCGGAAGCCAAGATGAACACATTGGCTGGGCCCGTAAGCGGATTAGTGGAATTTCTGCCGGCACAGGGCGGTTCTACCTATCCATTCCGGTTTATTGCGCTGAGCGATCAGGATTATGAGCGCCTGAACAGCACGCTCAAGCACATGCGCAAACAAGGATACGGCGTAGACTAACCACGCTAAGCTATCCAGCAACGCTGCTTTGATGCATTCATCTCTTTAAAGTCATTAACAAATCTTTACTTGCACTCTGGCGAGTTCTTACAACGTACCGTTGCCTCTTGTGTTGTTATGATTACGTGCTGGCCATTCCTGCCTTGTGGGCCAGAACACAGAACCCATCTTTAAGTTTCCAAACACGAAGGAGAACTTTCATGAAGACGTTGCAAAAGATTATGTTGTTTGCCGTGTGCCTGCTGGCAGTGGGCGCATTTGCCCAGCAAAATCCACCGGCGCAGGGCGGCGGCGATGGCCAGGGCCACGGTCCCCGCCGCGGCATGCAGAGTGTTGATGACCAGCTTAAGACCCTTACAGACCGGCTCAACCTGACCAGCGATCAGCAAGCCCAAATCAAACCTATCCTGGAAGATACACACGCGCAAATGGCCAAGATTATGCAGGATGATTCTGCATCACGAGAAGACAAGATGGCCAAAGTCCGCAGCTTGCATGAAACCGCGAGTGGCAAGGTCCGCGACATCCTGACTGATGATCAGAAGAAAAAATTTGACGGCATGCAAAAAGAGATGCAGGACCGCATGCGTCAGCGCCAGCAGGGCGGAGATGCCGCTTCTAAAGACAACTCACCTAAATAACCAAAGCTCAATAAGCTGCATAAAAGAAAAGGCGTTTTGCTTCGTGCAGAACGCCTTTTTAGCGTTTTGCATGTTCTGCCTCGGGGCAGGTCCATGGCAAGCACCGCTCCTTTGGCGCTTGCAACAGCTTCTCTGCTTTTGAAAAATCACCGGAATCGTGAGCTGGATTGCCCTCCTCATACCCTAAACCGGCATCACACAATGACTGGCCGCAGTACCAGAAGGAGTCCATCACTCATGAAAACGATCAAGGCCGCAATTTTTTCCGGCACACTTTTGCTGGCAGTAGGGGCATTCGCATTGCAAAACCCGGCTGGCACCCAGGCACAACCCCAAACCCCGGGAGCAATGCAGCAGCAGCAACAACCCGGTCAGTCCTCGCCGAACCTGCCGCCCTCTGGCGCAACCAGCGTTCAACCCGGCCAGCAAACTCAGCCAGATACATCACAGTCACAGCAGAGTGCGCAATCTGCAGGCCGTCCCAGTATTGATGACCAGGTGAGAATGTTGTCAGACCAGTTGAATCTCACCTCTGACCAGCAGAGCAAGGTAAAGAGCGTTATGGAAGACCAGCACACTCAAGCCATGAATATTGTGCAGGACAATTCACTGGCTCGCGAAGACAAGATCCAGAAAATCCATGCCCTCCGCGAAGACACCATCTCCAAGGTGCGCGCTACCCTGAATGCTGACCAGAAAACAAAATTTGACCAGATGGTCCAGGGGCAGCAGCAGCGTATGCATTCTCAGGACCAGCAGCAGCCATCTTCATCACCGCAGCCAAAGTAACCTGAACTGAATTTGCGAATTGATGATCCTTAAGAATAAAGGCGTCCCCCGTTGGGACGCCTTTATTGATTCAGTATTCTTTTGATCTCCGGCAGATCTGTTTATTGCACGTCCGCGACTTTGCCGCCTACGAAAGTAACTTTTAGATCTTTGTAAATGTAAATTTGCTTAGCACCCAGATTCACTTTCTTTTGTGGTTGTCCCATAATGGCCACAACTTGATCAATAGTTTGTCCCGCCTCAATAGAAGGAGCATCAGCGGGCGTTTCCTGGTTTTCCGGGGCAGGCTGGGCCGGTCCCTGAGCATTCCCATCTTGTGGGGGCTGTCCGCTTTGGGCCTGCTGTTCTCCACTATCTGCACTGAACACTTCAGCAATTTTGTCTTCAATTTGTGTAACGGTTGCCATTTTGAGGGTGTCTTTGGGAAATTCAACAACTACCTGGCCGGTATAAATCGTTGCCTGTCCAGGATCACCCGAACAATATCCAAACGAAAGTTTGACTTCATCCTTCTCAACCTCAATTTTGGTGGGAAATACCTTATCGCCTTTCTCCAGCGTGACAAGGTTTTGTTTAGTCATATTCAGAAAGGAGGTACAACGAAATCCCGGTTTAGTGAAATTCCCATTCCTATAATGAGAAGCGCACATAGTAGTTGACCCCCTTTGCGGAAGTGCAGCCGGGCCAGCTTTTTGAAGCGCCAATCCGGTTTCCGGATTTGTGACTGTGCAACCACCTTGAGCGGTCATTTTAGCCAGCGGATATTGCGCCTCTAGCTGCTCCTGGATTGATGGTGGGGCAGGAGTTGATGCGCTTTGTGCATTAAGCGCACTTCTGGAAAAAACCACTATGAACACCAGAACCATCCATGACACAGAATGAAACATATATTTTTCTCTCATTGTCATCTCTCTCAAGAATTGCTGATATTTTTTACTTTCCTCCTGGCGAGCCTGTCCCTTTCTGTACCGTCTGTTCAGCGCTTTCAGCATCTTTTTGCTGGTTCTGCAGTTCATCCGTGGCATCGGCATCCGGCTGCGGGGGCGGCACCTCTCCGCCTATCGTGGTTGTATCAGGAGCTTTCGGTAAACCATTCTTGCCGGAATTGTCCGCCAGGGTTTTGAGTCCGGAATCCATTTTTTCGCGGAACTGGTTGTGCATCTCCTGTAATTCGGTGATCTCGATATCAGCATTGGTCCCTGCTGCACAATCACCTTTTTTGCTGCTGACCACGCTCACGGCAACCTTGGTTCCATTCGGGTTGCCACTGCGGACAAGAACATCGCCCGCCGTGACCGTGCATTCATCGGAATCGCCGGCCAGATCCACATTGCCGGCCACCACAAAGACCCTTTGATTAGGATCTAGAGCTGCGGGAGTTTCTTCAGGCTGATTATTTGAGTTCTGTACGGCAACATTGCTGGATGCGGGAGCAGGCTGGGCTGCCGCAGAACGCTCGGCTGCCAACTGCCGCTGCACTTCATCGGCAATCATCTGCTTAACTTCCGGAGAAAGGGCCTCTTGGCCCCTACCGCTGGGCTGGTCTGTACTCTGTTCTATGGCATCGGCATTAGCTTCAGCGCGCGCTTCATAAGCGGCCCTCAGATTTTCCGCAAGCAGATAGTCAGTCAACCAGAGGGATGCACTGGCATAGGTTGGATAAGGCGTGAAGTAATAACCATAATAGCCATACCATGGATTGCCGCCCCACCCCCAACTATAGGCAACCGGCACGGCCCAAGGATCATAAGCCCAGCCATAAAACACCGGGCGATAGTAAAACGCCGGCGCATATCCGTAAAACGCAACCCCGTGATAGTAGTAAGAGCGATAGGCATAAGCGTAGCGGCGCCCACCATAAACATATGTGCGTTGCACGTAAACGTGCCCGCCACGATTAACAAACCGGCGTTCTGTAAATCCCCGGCCATGGCCAAAGCCAACCACGCGGCGGCCTCCAGGCCCTCTGGTTTCAAACCGGTGCCCTCCATGCAGATCACGATGGACTGCTAAGTCACGGCCTCGGCTGTCACGGCCATTGATTTCGCGAACTCGTCCTCGTCCATCGGTGGCAACGCGACGGCCAGCTACTTCGCGACTATTTCTGACGGGTTCCCGATTGGGATGTACTCCCGCTGATCTAGACCGGTCTCCTATATCAGAACCACGCGCATTCTTCGGGCCTGGGTTATTTTTAGGTCCGCCAGGGGAAGAAGCATTTCTGCCGGGACCACCGCTATTTCGAGTAGAGCCTGAGTTTCCGCCCGGCTTTTCTGATGTGCTGGAGTTTGTCTTGCTGCCGGGTCTTCCGGATGAATTTCCGCTGCTGGAGGGTCTGCCAGAACCCGAATTGTTGCCCGCCTTGCCACTGATGGAATTGTTGCTCGGCCTGCCATTGCTGCCATTTCCTGGCCTACCAGTGCTGACGTTGCTTGGCCTGCCAGCCGATCCAGCCTTTCCGGAGTTTCCCTGGGACTCGCCTGAGCCTCCGGACTGTGAATGTGCTTGCGGAGCAGGCTTACCAGGGGCTGAAGGCTTATGCTTGTCATCAGCCGACATTCCAATGGAAATAGTTATTAAAAAAAACACGATTACAAAGAAAGTCAAAAAAGTTTTGGAATTTTGTATAAACAGCATGGCTCCTCCAAGCACAAGAAATTAATTCGCATAAGCACACGAATGTGCATTCAATATTTATTGAGCTGGAAAAGCTTGCCTCGGATTTAGTGATACCTGTCCGTTCCGGTATTACCGGCTAAAGGGGGTGACTTATCACAGCAGGAGCCCAACTACATGGCCGAGAGTGTGCGATCGCGAGTGAAAAGGAAATCAAAGCCAGATGATTGAGAGACGCGTTCGCAAAAAATAGTCCGAAAACTTACTGCAGAATAAATATAGAAGAAGCAGTTCGGATTTGCCGGAAAGTGTCTTATAAAGAACGATAAAATGTATGTTAAGAATTGATAAGTTTGCCTTTAAGCATTTATAAACCTA
>DASRCD010000746.1:0-7205 GCA_035653315.1 Candidatus Angelobacter sp. | reverse complement strand
GCGGCCGCAATGGAAGAGTGACAGCTTCTTCCGCCGCTATGCCACCATGGCAGGCGGAGCATTCTGACAAAAAAACAGCCCCGTATAAAACAGGGCTGTTTAACTGGTTTAGATTTTTTCAGCAACTACGGTGTCTTATCGTCAGTTGCCGACGTGCTTTCAGCAGATGTTGACGTAGCCGATGATGAAGCGCACTGGCTGCCAATGCCAATGTTTGATAACACCAGGCATAGATCAGTGCGGCCATGTCCCATCTGCGGCAGGGACACAGCACGGGATATTGCGTTGGCTACATCGCCGGGATGATATCCGGGACGCGCCTGCAATATAAGCGCCGCCTCGCCCGCAACAAATGGGGCGCTGAATGACGTTCCCCATCCGGCAGCGTAATTACCGCCAGGATAAGTTGTAACCACGCCTTCTCCCGGAGCGGCAATGAACACTGAGTTCGTGCCAAAGTTGGTAAAGCTGCTCTTGACGTCAGAATTGCTGGAGGAACCCACGCCGATCACGGAATTGTATCCAGCGGGGTAAACCATAAGCTGCTTGCCGTCATTGCCGGACGCAGCGACCACCACAACATTCTTGCTGAGCGCATATTGAATCGCGGCCTGCAATGCGGGCGAGCTTTGCGAAATCTCAAAGCTCATATTGATCACGTTGGCCCCGTTGTCTGCCGCGTAATAGATGGCCCGGATGATATTGAAAATATCGGAGCTGCCATCGCCGGCAAATGCCTTTAACGGCATCAGCTTGGCGTTAGGTGCAACCAGGTGCGCCATTCCCGCCGTCATGGTTCCGTGACCAAAAGAGCCGGGCGCGCCATCCAGAATGCTGGTGGTGGACTGGCTCAGAATTGCCGCCGTGGAGCTATTCATGATCACCACGTTTCCGCCATCCAGAATGCTGGTGGTGGATTGCTCCAGCGCCGCGGCCATTCCTGGAGGAAGGTCGCCCAGCTCTGATGCGCTTGTAGCGTTGGTGATGAAGTTAAATCCAGGCAATAAATTATTGCGCAGCGCCGGATGCGTGGTGTCCACGCCTGTATCGATCAGCGCAATCGTCACTCCCGCGCCGGTAAGGCTGCTGGAGCTTTGCGCTTCCTGTGAGCGCGTGATGGAGACCGCAGGCTGTTGCACATAATTGCTGGCAACAGACGCTCCAAAATAGTTGACCACGGTGCGTCCGCCAAGACCATCCAGAATAGACGTGGTGGATTGCGTAAGGCTGGCCATGGTGGCGCCGGAAAGCTCAGGCACGGCAAGCGCGTGGTTTACTTCAAAACTCTGTACGTCTGAATCCGTGGCAATGCCCGGATCAGGTGAAAAGGTGGAAACAAGAAACACACCGTGTTTGGAAACACCGGTGATCTGGGTTAAACCGTGGCGGCCACAAACATCCTGGGCTTTGCCCGGCGCGGTCACAAGAACATACTGGTCCTGCGACATCAGAGGCAGGCTCGAAATAAGAAGCATGCCACTAAAGATCAGTGCAAGCACTCTGAATTGACGCATTTCTAACTAGCCCTCTTTGAGTTGACCCCGCTAGTCGAACTTCAGAGGCTCCCTTCGGCAGTTATCCGTCGAACTGGGGACAAGTATAGCCATCTTTTTTAGGACTGAAATCATTTTTATATAAAACCAAAATTATGAAATTTCAGAAGCGAATTTCTAACGAAACAAAACCGGCAATCCAATGATGTATAAAGCCGCAGTCGACATGTAACCCGTTTGTATTCAGGCTCGTACACACCCTCTGGAAGGCCGTCGGCAACCCTGCAATGATTTGCGCAATGGGAATGGCACTCTCTAAAATTGTGCTTAAAAATCCGATTGGGACGAAAAAAATTAGACTTGCTAATAATTTTTATCAGATTCAGTGAAACGCTTTAGGGCTGTGGAAAACCGGATTTAAACATGGGTAAAAGACAAATGCAGTACCGCGTCGCGGTACTGCATGAATGTTTTACTTATGCTTTCTTAAAAGCTCGATTATTGCTGTCTTCCGCCGCCAAGGTTTGTAAGCGCCTGGAAGAGATCAATGCGGCCATAACCCATATCACTGATCGGTTTGGCCTTGGAGAGAGCATTCGTAATATCGCCGGGGCGGCTTGCTGGTTTGGCTTGCAACACAAGCGCCGCAGCGCCCGCAACCATGGGCGTGCTGAAAGAAGTTCCCCATCCGGCTGCGTAGTTTCCACCTGGAAAAGAGGTGATCACCCCTTCACCGGGGGCGGCAAACGTGACCGTTCCTGATCCAAAGTTAGAGAACGTACTTCTTGCGTCGGTGTTGGAAGTTGAACCAATACCTTGTACGCCGCCAAAGCTCGCCGGGTAAACCAGCGTTTTCTGCCCGTCATTACCCGACGAAGCTACCAGAACCACATTCTTGCCAAGCGCATACTGCACTGCGGCCTGTAAACCCGGGGAGGGCTGCCCAATGCTGAAGCTCATGCTTAGAACGTTGGCTCCATGATCAGCGGCGTAATAAATCGCGCGAATAATATCTGAAAGATTGGACGAGCCATCAGCACGAAACGCCTTCAAAGGCATGATTTTCGCCGTTGGCGCCACAAGATGCACAATCCCCGCCACCATGGTGCCATGCCCGAATTCCGCCAGCGTGCTGTCAAGAATTGACGTGGTTGACTGGTCCAGAATCGAAGTGGTGGACTGGCTCAGCACCGCCAGGGTTGAAGAGTTCAGAATGAGCGTGTTCTGCGCATCAAGAATGCTGGTAGTGGACTGCTGCAGTTGTGCAGCAACCGCCGGATCAAGATCGGCCAACTCTGAAGCTCCTGGGATATCGCGCGTGAAATCAAAACCGGGAACCAGGACGGCAGAGAGCGCCGGATGGTTCGTATCCGCTCCAGTGTCAATGATTGCCACAACGCCTGCGCCGGTTAAATTCGTTGCTGAACGCGCGTCCGCCAAACGAATAATGCTGGTGGCGGGCTGCGTTGCGTAGTTGCTTGGAACGGTGCTGCCAAAGAAAGTTACAAGCGTACGTCCTGGCAGGCTATCAAGAATGCTGGTAGTGGACTGCGTCAGCGTGCCCTGCGTAAGCTGGCTGGTTTCCGGCAGTGCAGCTTGCTGGTCCGGCTCAAAGCTGGTTACGCGAAGATCGCTTTCAACTTCAGCCTCAACTCCCTTGGAATCAGAGGAAGCGGAAGTTACCAGCATTACTGCGCTTGAGCCGCTGTAAATCTGCTTGACAATGGTCAAGCCATTCCGGTCGGCAACCGATTGCGCGTTACCCGCCGAAGTGGTGAGGATATAGCTGGTCTGCGCCATCATGGGCAGGCCCAGCACAAAAAACACTATGAGTGATAAGCGAGCTTTCCTCAGCATTGTGGCTTTTCCAATTAAATCTAAGCTAGTTTAAGTATCAGACTTGCAGTGTCTTACCTAACTGCACTTCCAGTTCCTGGCCCCTGGACTCGAGCGGCACCAGCAAGCGGAGATCGCTTTCCGGTACATACTCCAACTGGAATTCGCCGAAGGTGTTGCTGAGGGAGCGGGTCACTTCACGAGTTCCAGCTACAAGAATCACTGGCACATTGGCCAGCATTTCATCTGGTGTTTTCTGATTGGCAATCTGACCAACCAGCACCATGCTGGCAGATCCTTTTTCATGCTCAAAGCGCAGATCAACTGAATAATCGCCTGCATGATATAAAACCTGGCGATTGATCTGGTGGGTTCCGCGTACGCCTGCCGGCTGCGGATCATGAATGCTGTCACTCACCACGGCAGCCAACAAACGTTCAAGAACAGAGCGGCGCGGCATGCTGTTCAGGCCGACCAGGGCCTTTACCTGCTGCTCCACGCGCCGGGGAATCTCATAAGCTGTTTCACGCTGGCAAATCACGGCAAACCGGGAGAGCACTTTCTCTACCCGTTCACACTTGGAACATCCCTGTTGAAGGTGGTTCTGCATCTGCTCGTGCTGCTCGGCTGGAACAAGGTCCCTGACGTAGTCAGCCCACTCAGTGATATCGAAATGGCGCGCTTGGGTCATAATTGATTTCTTCCGCCGTCTCGTTCAAGTCAAGGGGAATACGGCTTCCGGGTCCATATTCCCCTCTTTAGCAGTCGACGGATGAGCCTGCTTCTGGTCATAAGAGTCGCTATGCGACCCAAAAATATAGGCCAATAGAAAATTTTCGCACTTTACGAAAATTTACCCACCAGCGCAAATGCCGCCCAATAATAAGGGTGTTGATGTTTTTCCTTTAAATTTAACACTGCCTTGCGTAAAGCGTTTGCTTTGTTTGCGGTAGCCTTATAAACACCATAAAAATCTCGCATAAACTCAGCCGTGCTCTGGTCATGCACTTCCCATAAACTCACCATAAGCGTCTGGGCCCCGGCATAAAGCAGCCCCCGGACCAACCCTATCAGTTCGTCACCACCAATGACTACATTCATACCCGTTCCACATCCGCTCAGGGTCACCAGTTCCGCATTGAATTGCAATTGGTAAAGATCAAACAGGCTCAGCAGAGAATTGCCCAGCCGTATGGACGAAAACATTGGATTGTCCTGCCGGAAATAACCGTGGGTCGCAATATGAATAAAACGGCTGTTGGGCCCATGCAGACGTAATTGTTCCTCCGTTGCCTCCGCGCCCATAAACAGGCGCGAATTGCTCATGGCGGAAGCCACAAAGCGGCCTTCTTCCTCAATATAGGGAGCGCCAGTATCCGGCACGGCCAGGACCAGCGTTTCGCCATCGCCGCCCGGCTGGCTCTTCTGCTGGCAGACGGCAAAAATGCTGCTGCTGGGCGCGTAAGAGATGGAAAAATCATCAATCAAATACCGCTTGCCGTCAGAAAGCGCATGAAATGGCAGATAATGCAGAAATGAATGCGGAACAATAATCAGGTTCTCCGCCACAAGCTGCTCCCGGAAAGGCGCAATCAGCAAGGCATAAATCTCTTCCAAATGCGCTTGCGTCGCCTTTAAAAGCTGCTTTTGCAGTGGGACTGTGTAGTCGTCTCCCAGCCGGAATTTTGCCAATTGCAGTTGCAGCAGCCGCAGCTTCTCCCGTACCGGCTGCGCATCACCCAGTGGCAGGACCTTGAACTGGTCCTGGGTAACCAAGCAAACGTAAAACCGTCCCCGCGCAATGTAATACTCCACCAGCATCGCATTTGCCGGCAGGATGCGCTGCAATTCCTCCACCGGAACGGTCTTGGCATTTTGCAGGCTGGCAAATTCCCTGTCCACGCTCTGCACTTGGGAAAATGCTTTTACCAGTGCATCTTCATAGTTGCGGCTTAACTGTCTCAGTTCCTGGATCCTCGCCTGTGAACTTCCCTCTGGATTCAACTCCTCCAACTCTATCTGGTGGTACGTCCAGTTGAGTTTCTGGCGAAGGTCGCGAAACTGTCCCATGGCCGGGGTGAGCGCCTCCGGCTCACGCGAACTGATGGAAGAAGAACGGAAAGCGATGAGGTCCGCAAGGCTGCGTGATTTTGCCTGCTCAATATAATCAAACGCTTCTTTTTGCGCCCGTGTGCCAAAGCTTACCGCCAGTGAAGTAATCACCAGTCCTTCATATACCGCCAGCTTATTTTTAAGGAAAGCTATTTTCAGCTCTTCCTTGCCCAGATGGCTGCGCAGGTCTTCCAGCTTTTTGAAAGCATGTTCATACGCATGGCGGGCCAGTTCCGTATTGCCGCTGGCTTCTTCGGCTTGTCCCAGCATGAAGTAAGCCTGATACGTTGCGGGGGAATCGATGTGGGTAAGACGTGAGAGCGCCGCGCTGCAATAGCTGCGGGCTTCTTCCGGATCAAATCCGCGCAGCTCAATGGCGGCCAAAAGCAGTTCACAGAGTGCCGCTTTGGAAGGAAATCCGGCTTTGGAGAAAAATTCCCGAGCGGAAGCCGCCAGGTCTTCTGCCTGATCATTTTCTCCCGCTTCGTACAAAACTAGTGCCTTGTAGAGATCAATCAACGCCGGCCACAGCTCATTCTGCTCTTCCACAAACAACTGCCGCGCCTGGTCGAAAGCCTGAAGCGCCTGCTTGTAACGGCCTTGCTGGCTGATGGCAATAGCGGAAAATGCCGCTGCTTTGGCCGCCTCATAGGTCATTCCAAGTTCATTGAATGCCGCAAATGCGTCCCTGGCCAGGTCTGTGCCGCCTTCCGTCAGGTTCAGCTCAAGATAAATCTCTGATTCGTCCAGATCACAGAGCGCCTGATGGTAGTGGTCGCCCAGCCGGGCGCAGAGTGCGCGCGTCTGGTCATAGAGCTCAATCGCCCGTAAATATTCGCCGCGCAGATAATGCAGGTAAGCAACGTTGTAATCTGCCTCCGCTACAAGCAGTGAAAATCCATGCTCCTGGCAGTGTTGCTTGCATAGCCGGTATGTCTCCTGAGCCCGGGCAAAATCATTCAGGCTGATATAGCAGACAGCCAGGTTCCTGAGCACCGCGGCAATATCCAGCGGCTCGCCGCATTGCAGAAACTCGCGATAGGCGCGTTCATACAATTCCACGGCTTCCTGGAAACGGTCCTGGCGGTAATAAATATTGGCGATGTTGCTGTCCAGCCGGGAAAGCCGCAGACGGTCTTTATGCGCGTGAAAAATAGAGCGCGCCTCTTCACCCAGCTTGAATGCGCGCTCATATTGGCCGTCATAAATCAGGCTGTGCAAAGCGCCGCTGATGGTACGGGCATAGTCCAGCTCTCGTCCAAGATTTTTGAAAATCACCAGCGCTTTTTCATATTCCTGGATCGCTTTGTGATATTTGCCGGTGAGATATAAAACATGGCCAATGGCGCGCGCGCTCTGCGCTGTGGCAAGAGGGTCCTGGAGAGCCTCGGCAATCCATGCGCTTGCCTGCGCGAGCCTCTCCGCTTTTTGCAGATCTATGCGAGCATAAGTCACCACTGCGTTATAAAGTGACTCGACGGCGTCCGGCTTGCGCGTGCAGGATTGCTGGGACACAAAGACGCGCCGCTGCTCTTCTTCAGCAACCGCAGCCAGATCCACAATCCACTGCTCCATTCCGAAATTTTGGGCCTGCTCCGGCACTTAAAATCCCAACTCCACCAGGATCTTTTGCAGCCGGTTGAGGCACCGGCCGCGTATAAAACCAATGGATCCCGTGGCCAGCCCTAATTTCTGCGCCACTTCTGTATATGGGACTGGTGGCTGCTGGAAGAACAGCAACTTCACCAGCTCAGCGCAGCGAGG
>DASRCD010000745.1:0-5150 GCA_035653315.1 Candidatus Angelobacter sp. | reverse complement strand
GATGCCGGATTGCTGAGCACTGTGGTGAATCTTACGGAGTGGCCATCGGCAATTCTGGGCAATTTTGAAAAGCAGTTTCTCTCACTGCCGGAAGAAGTGCTGGTCACGGTGATGCGCGACCACCAGAAATATTTTGCGGTGGAAGATGCCAATGGCAAGCTGGCGCCGCATTTTCTGGCGGTGCTGAATACTGACGGCGATCCTGATGGGCTAATCCAGCATGGCAATGAAGGCGTACTGCGTTCACGGTTTAACGATGCGCAATTCTTCTGGGATACGGACCAGAAGACTCCGCTTGTGAATCGCGTTGAGATGCTGAAGGCGGTAACGTTCCAGAAAGAGCTGGGCAGCTACGCCGCAAAGGCTGACCGCACGGTGAAACTGGCGGAAAAGATTGGCTCGTCGCTGACGAAGGCTGGGTTGAAGCTGGATGCGGCCGCGGTGGAGCAGGCGGCAAGGCTGGCGAAAACCGATCTCACGGCTGAGTTGGTTAAGGAATTTACTGAGCTTCAGGGAATCGTCGGTGGCTTGTATGCCAAAGCGCAGGGCCTGCCGCAAGCCGTAGCGGATGCCATCTACGACCAATATAAACCGGGATCGACGGAAGATTCAGCGCCCCGCACTTTGGAAGGGGCGGTGCTTTCTATCGCCGACAAGGCTGACAGCATTGCCGGTATGTTCGCGCTGGGATTGATTCCATCGGGCTCAAAAGATCCTTTTGCGTTGCGGCGGCAGGCAAATGGAATTGTAAAAACGATTGTTGAGCACAAGCTGCCGTTGAATTTGGCCCAGCTTATGGCTGACGCTCGCACAGGCTACAGCGGCAGTGAAGCAGAAAAGAAATTTACGCTGAGCGGCGATGCCTATGCTGAAGCGGTGCGCAGCTTCTTCCGCGAGCGCCTGGAGTTTTATCTGCGCGATGTGTTGGGGTTGGCTTACGACGTGGTGAATGCCACACTCGCCGCCAACGCCGATGATGTAGTGGACACCGTGGCGCGTGCTCAAGCCGTGGCCAAGGTGCGGCCATCGGCTGATTTTGAGTCTATTTCCGTGGCGTTCAAGCGCATGAAGAATATTCTGCGCCAGGCGACAGAGAAGAAGACGAAGATCGCCGAGCCGTTTGATCCAGCGGCACTGAAAGACCAGGAAGAGAAGACCTTGGCGGCAGCCGTGCCGCAGGTGGCAAAGAAGGTGAAAGAGCTGAGCGCGTCGCGTCAGTATGAACCGGCGTTGGTTGAGATTTCGCGTCTCCGTCCCCCAGTGGATGCATTTTTCGATAAGGTCATGGTCATGGTGGATGATGAGAATCTGCGTGCACAGCGCCTTGGTTTGTTGCAGACGCTAGTGCGGGAATTTTCGAGCATTGCGGATTTCTCAGAGATTGTGACGGCGGGCTAAGGCAAAACCTTTGAACGCAGAGGAGCGAGTAAGCGGAGGAATTTGGGCATCTGCCGGCGCTCTCTCATGATCCGTGTTGATCCGCGGTAAGTTTTGATCTTCTCTGTGCTTCCTCAATAAGCGACTCACCACACTGCGTTTCATCCCACCACTTCAGTCAGCTTGCTCAAGAAAGCCATGTCTGTGCTCAAGGTGAGTACCCGGTTGCCACCTGCGAGCAGCAGCTCTCTCGGCAATGTTGAGGCATTGAACGTGCAATCCAGATGAGTGACTCTGTTCCATTCACTCCGTTCCCCGGTGTGGCCCAGAAAAATTTAAAGAGAAGAAGGTATTTGCATGCCGGTTTATCGTTTAAGGAACATTTGTGTCGCATTGGTTGCAGTTGCTGTTTTGGCTTTGAGCGCGTCAACAGCACAGGCGCAAACCTGGGTTGGTTCAACGGGAACGGTTGATCCGAACAGCGTGAACCTGGTCAAGTATATCGACGGAAAAGTTGAGCTGCGCAATGACGCGCCGGTTGGGGCCACGGCATTTATTCGTTACAACGTATTGCCAGTACGCGATTTGGCAACGGACTTGTCTGGTATTGAATTCCGGACTTTTGCTGCAAGTTTTCTCGACGACGGGGCTGGACACGTCTTTTTATCACTCAAACAGCTCAATTTGAAAACCGCCACGATTACAACATTAATGACCTTCGACAGCAATGCGTCCACTCCTGGCGCATCGTATCAGGAAGCATTTTCGCAAGGTAATCCACAATTTAACTTCACCTTTGCCGACTCCGAGGGAAGCAATCCCGCAGACAGCGTTTATTACGTGGAGGCGCAATTGAGCCGCACGGCAGCCGGTGGACAAGCGGGATTGGCTGGTTTCTCAATCAAGAAAATCGTCCCGTAGTAAGCTAAAGTTAGCAGCCACAATGGAGGTGATTCTCCGTTGTGGCTTTTATTTGTGTGCAGCTGTGCTAATGCTGTGCGCCGGCCTACGGCGCGTGGAGATTTTCTTTTCGATACCCGGCACTTATTCCTCAGCGCGCAAAGCGCGCTCTCGGAAACGACCGGCTATTATCAGTCATCCTGCTGCGCAGGATTGGAGCGTTCGTGCGAGAACCCTTGCACGAACCAGTTTCGGTTTGTTGCAGATACTAGTGCAAAATTTCCAGTTCGCGGGTTTCTCTAAGATTGTGATACTGAGATAGTCACTTGGTCAGCGATTATCGTCCAAAGAGGGTTCTTCTTTGTTTGAACTACATGCCTTGAAACAGCGAATGGTCAATTGCATGGTTTCCGTTGTCGCCGGACGTGCTATGGCTGTCATTACAGGAATCATCTTCTTGGTTGGGTTTTCAGGACCGTCTATTGCTCAACAGAAATCAGTAACTGCATCGCAGTCTGAACCCAGATACGAATACGATACTGCTGGTATGCGCATGGAAGGAACCTTGGTCGAGCGTAGAGTATATGGGCCTCCAGATTATGGTGAAACTCCCGCTAAGGACGCCAAGGAAAGAATCCTGATCCTTAAACTGGCGCATGCAATCAGTGTTGAACCGACGGCGGATGCTCAGGCAAATGGCAGTGTGAATTTAGATCCTGCGCGGCACATTCAAGAGCTACAGCTATTCATCAGCCGGGCGAAATGCCGAATGTCCGGAAGCTCGTAGGTTGAATGGTTATCGCTACCGGCACCCTCAATGAGTCTATGACTGCAAGCCAACACACAAAAGTATGGCTGGATGTAAAGACACTCGATCCAAAATGATGGGCTTTCCTGTTCGCGAAA
Organism: Candidatus Angelobacter sp.; assembly: GCA_035653315.1. Taxonomy (GTDB): domain Bacteria; phylum Acidobacteriota; class Terriglobia; order Terriglobales; family Acidobacteriaceae; genus Angelobacter. Next base: position 1,967 of record DASRCD010000745.1, on the reverse strand, counting down.
AGAATTCCATGCTCTACTGGGCTAAAGTTAGAGCTGGTACTGCTGTCGAAAGCATTCGTTCATCTGTCCTATTTCGTGCTGTACGCAGCAGCAAGTCTGGGCTAATATCGGTATTTATCAACCAGTAAAATCAGCTTTTAGAGCGACCGGTGCAGCACTGGGATGAATACGTGTGCGGAGGCTGGGTTAAACCTACGCCAAATTGGGATGTCTGGGATGAACCGGGGAGGGGTAGGGGAGGCGAAAAGTGTTAACCGAAGAGTAAATTTTGGAATTCTGGATTGCCAAAATCGCCGAAATTGCCAAAAGTGAAAATTGAAAGGCAAAGGCGAATTAGGGTGCATATCGGTAGCCCGAAAGAGCAGCGGAGCCGATCGCTCGCCGGTCGCGATAGAAAAGTTTGGGAGCGTGAGCGTGTTGGCGGCTCCGGCTCGGGAAGGCGCCTTCTAGAAGGGAAGATTCGCATAAGGGTAAATTCGCCACTGGGCACAAAGACGCAGAGAAATATGACGAGTTCAAGTGAGTATCCAGAGCTGATGTGGATCAAATTCAATTGAATACTGGCTTCATACAAGATCCGCAAAGTTTTGCTTGAGGCGTTCTAAGGGGTTTGCCGCAGTGCTTGCAAGGCGGTCCATACATAGCTAAACGGTGATGGTAGATTGCATTTGGATTCGTCTCACGGTATCCGGTTATGCGCTCATATTCCGCAAGAAAGAGAGAAAAGTCACGGGTGTTGACTTTTGAGAGGACTTGGGCATATTCCGTTTCCTCGAGCATCGGCATTTCCGTTTTGCATCGCCAGCACCAAAGCATTTTCACAGCCTTAATGCTACTTGCGTTCCACCGGTTCTGGCTAGACGCTGATTGAGTTGAATCAGCCTCTTACAACCAGCATGCGAGATTTAGAAAAATTAAGTTTACAACTCGCGTCACTCGGTTAGGGGCGGTAAAATAAAGAGATACACAGCCCAAGGCAGACAAGACAGGCTTCTGGGCTCTCAGGTTTACGTTTCAATTTTCACCTCAAGTTCAATGGAGAACAGGCCGATGAGTGTAACCCCGCTTTCTACACCAGAAACTAAAACAGCGACGCAACCACAACAGGGAACTAAATACATATTCTTTTTTGGCGCAGGCAAGGCTGAAGGCAACGGCAAAATGAAAGATGAGCTGGGCGGCAAGGGCGCCGGCCTGGCGGAGATGACCAATGCCAACCTGCCTGTGCCTCCGGGTTTTACGATTCAAACCGAAGGCTGCCGCGAGTTCATGCGGACCAGCAAAGTGTCTGAGGCGCTGGAGCAGCAGATGCGCGACGCGCTGAAGCGGCTGGAAGAACTGCAGAAACAAAAGCTGGGTGCGGGTGACAATCCGCTGCTGGTGAGCGTGCGCTCCGGCGCAAAGTTTTCCATGCCGGGCATGATGGATACCATCCTGAATCTTGGCTTGAATGACGAAAGCGTGAAGGCGCTGGCCAAAAAGAGCGGCAATGAGCGCTTTGCTTATGATTCCTATCGCCGCCTGATTCAGATGTATGGCAGCGTTGTGCTGGAAATTCCCAAGCACGAATTTGAAGAAGTATTTGACGGCCTGAAGCATAAACGGGGCGTAAAGCTGGATACTGAACTGACCGCAGCCGATCTGCAGGAAGTTATCACCCAATACAAAGCAGTGGTAAAGAAGCACACCGGTCAGGACTTCCCGCAAAGCCCAATTGACCAGCTTGTGGGCGCTCGCAACGCAGTGTTCCGCTCATGGAACAATGATCGCGCCAAGGTGTATCGCCGCATCAACAATATTTCTGACGATCTGGGAACCGCCGTCAACGTGCAGGCGATGGTCTTCGGCAACCTGGGCGAGACCAGCGGAACCGGCGTGGGTTTTACGCGCAATCCCGCAAACGGCGACAAAGAGTTTTACGGCGAGTTCCTGATGAATGCGCAGGGTGAAGACGTGGTGGCCGGTAT
>DASRCD010000744.1:0-14232 GCA_035653315.1 Candidatus Angelobacter sp. | reverse complement strand
CTCATGAGCCATCAGGCAGCCTCATCAAAAAGCCCAGCGCCCTTAGCGGAAGCGCTGGCCTGCCCTGTGTTAGCCAACTGAGGAGATGTAGTTGACACAGGGATATGGAAATGAATAAGTCTTAGCGCTTCTTCCTTCTCTGCTGCACTATTGGCGTGCCATGCCCAAGAACTGAATGTGCCGTGATCGCGGAGGTAGATCACGAGCCGCAGTTGCTCTGTGCTGAGCTGGCGGGAATGCAGAGCGAAAAACGCGGGATCTGCCGCGCAACGGGAAACAAAATCCGCTCGCGAATGCGATTTTCTGACGGACATTGATTTTTTTACTCCGAGTGAAACATTGCCGCCTCTAGCGGGCGGCTTCCTGCTGCGCTGCAATTCGCGCTTCTATTGCCTGTGCTGCTTTTTCGAGCGCTCTCTCTACGCGCAAATTTTTTTTCTTACCCAGTGCAACGCGAGAGACAAAAGATTCACTAACCTTTAGCTGCTTAGCTACCCGCGCCTGAATACCCCTATAGAGAGCCACTCTTGCAAGGTGAATTCCCGGCATCGTGTTAGTCTTTTTGGTCAAGGTTCTGAACCACGCCAAAAAAGGTTAATGGAATTTTGCATATTAAGTCAATAGAAAAATGCAATTTTCCATAAAGGGATACGTGTGCCTCAAAAGGGGTCAAACGAACTAGCCGAGCGGACTAAGGCGCTGCGCGAAGCCAAAGGGCTTACCCAGGCTGAACTTGGGCGCAAATGCGGCGTCGATCAGGGCGCAGTGGCTAAGTGGGAGGCGGGCAAACTTCAGCCCAATGGCCGGGCCATTGGTGTACTGGCGGCCCTTGCGGGCGATCCCGATAAGTGGTGGTGGTTAGAGCAAATAGGGATAAACAGGTCGATTCTGGGCGTTCCTGTTGATCCGTCCGATATTGTTGAGGTTCCTTTATTTAAGGACCGCATCTCGGCCGGGCCTGGCTGGATCATGGATGAGAGGAATATTGATGGATTTCTTAAGCTTCCGCGCGACTGGGTTCCTCACGCGCGCCATGTCCGGGCTGCCAAAGTTGTAGGGGATTCAATGAGTCCCATCATCCAGAGCGGTTTTACGGTGCTTATTGATACTGCGGACCGTGACCATAAGCTGCTGCTGAGGAAGATGGTTGCCGCCAGAGAAGGTGACGAGATCACGATTAAATGGTTGCGGCAGGAAGGCAAGTTTTACCAGCTCGTGCCCGAGCACCCAACGGATCGCAACCGTGTACGCATCCTCACCGCAGACAAGGACGTGGCAATTATCGGCAGGATCATCATGTGGATCGGCTCTCCCGATCAGTATAAATAGTTGCTTCTGCACAAAAACTAGGGCACTATAAGAGCACGGATGGAGAGATTACTCCGAAATTTCCTTCTTCCAGGACCGGCACTCAAGCCGGTCCATTTTGTTTTATACCTAAGTGAATAAATTAAATTCTCTAATATGTAATTTTCCTTGAAACGAGAGGCCGAATCTGTAGCACTATACAGGCAGCAACTCACATTCCCCCTTAGCCGCTTTTGAAGTCCAAATTTAGATCGGAGATTCCCGCGTCCTATGCGTCATCTTCTCGTAGCAGTTCTACTCATCGCCACACTCGGAGCAGCTCAATCGTCCAAGCAAGGCCCCAAGATCATGCGGATCGGCATGTCGGCAGAGGACCTGCATTCGCAGTTTGGCCAACCGCAAAGTATCTTCGCCGCAGTTACTCAGACATATCTCACGCCTGAAGAGTTCCAACATCTGAGGGCGCGCACTGGTTTGTATTGGGAAGTCTTCAGCCGCAAAACTGAGCACAATGAATACCGCATCCTTGTGCTCTTTGAAAACGATGCCACCACATCGCGCCTGCATCCAACACAACGCGTAAATGAAGTGAGATTTGAATTTGATAAAGACATGCCTCACGATGCGCTGCTCAAAGATATTGCGGAGGGGCGTATGCTGTGCGGCGCTGGGTGCGAGATGAGCACCGCAAAGATAACAAACGATCCTATAGCGGTGACTCCGGATCGAATTGTCCGTTTTACGTTCCTGAAAGATTTTGTCACCATGTCCGACAACAAAGCACTTGAAGCAATTGAATCCAGGTAAAAGAGGGAACTGCATGCAATCGTTCAAATCTATTTGTGTAATCTGCATCATCCTTGTCGCAATGCTGATGATTGGCTGCGGCGGTAAGAGCACGAGCGGCAATCCTGTGACTACAGGCGCGCCGATTGATCCTTCGGGCAATTGGGTGCTGAAAGTAAATGACACCAGCAACAATCAGATGCTGCTGTCCGGTCTCTTTTCACAAACTGGATCAATTGTGACGGCTATCAATATTCTGGATGCCGGCAACCCATCTCCGTTCAGTTGCGTGGGAGCAATGTCCATGGCCAACGGCCAGGTCCTCAATGTAAGTCAATTTTCTGGCGACATCATTGGCGGATGGGGCACGCTCCACTTCACTTCAACGCTTAACGACGCTGGCACGCATGCGAGCGGAACTTATACGCTCACGCCATCGAGCAATTGTGCTGGGGATCGCGCTCACAGGTGGCTTTACAGGTGACGAGGTTCCCAGCATGTCCGGCGCATGGACCGGCACGCTGAGCTGCACAGCAAACTGCCCAACTGGATCCACAAGCGGAACAATCAGCTTGGCGATTACTCAAAATGATTCCACCGGCGCTGTTACGGGGACATATACGGTGAGCGGCCTGCCCGGCTTCTCCAGCGGCACCTTGGCACCGGATTCATCTTCTGTGCTGAGCGGAGCTTTCTGGCAAGATCACTTGGTGGATCAAAATGGCAATACCTTTGAGGTCGCGGGAGGACCAGGCGGGATCGGCGCGGGCCTGGGACTGGACCGCACATTCAACGGGCAGATGCTTCTCCAGCAGTCAAACAATCCCAGCATCAGCGGCTCTACTTACACAGTAGCAATCAGCCATTAATCTCCCCTTGGCACGCAGAGGCCCGCTTAAATGTTGCGGGCCTTTTTTTATTTACAAATTGTGCTATGGCACATACGGAAGCAGAAAAACCATCGTGGAATATTTGAGCGACTCGGGCTCATCCCTTAGCTCACCTAAGAGCTAGAACTCAAACCTACGTAGCAAGTCCCATCCAATTCTGCAAAGTCGCAGATTTCGCGGAACTCTGGAAACTCGCAAAGTTCTGCAAATGCGAATTGCCTTCCAGCAACTCAGCGTTAATTTCTACTTCGTCGCGAATCTCGTTTCTTTCCCAAAAAGGAAAAACAGCTTTCGTCTATGAAGGTCGATACAAACACGCTGGTGTTGCTGTGTCTCAAGTATGGTCCAGAGTTGAATGCTCCGGAGGGAATCGCAGGCCCGCAGCTCATCTGGGCGCTCAGTGGTAATGAGTCCTCATTTGGAGCGCACTGCCCACCGAAGCACGAAGAGGGATATTGCTACGGCCACAAATATTGCGATGCCAGTTATTCACAGATGTGGGGCTGCCTGGCGCATTGCAGCTTTTCTCCCTGGCAAATCATGGCCACCAACGCACGGCAGTTCACGCCGCTTGAGCTGATGAATGAGCCGGAAAAGGCCATTCAGTCCGTTGTGAGTTTTCTCAATCGCGAGATCCTCGGCCGGCAGGAAGCCAAGACTCTCAGCCAGATCGCCGATGCCTACAACTCTGGCAATTGGCGTGATAACAACGTGCCGGCTGAATATATCGAAAAGCTGCACCGTAATTATCTCGTCAAGATGCCGCCTGTTTCCATGGGAGCGCACGGCTGATGGCAAACCCTTTTAAGTTGTTTCCTCTTGATGGCGATCTCTACTGGACGATCTGGAGCGCTGGAGTGCTGGTGTCTTTCGCTATTGGCGAGACTCTCGGCCTTCTCGGCTGGCACGGATTCATTCCTTTGACCTGGTACATCCGCTCGGGCATTCCCCGTTTGGTGCTGATCATTATCGCCGTCATCTTCGCAGCATTCATCGTGTGGCACTTCGCACTGAGCACCGGCTGGGGTACTCGCCCATTGGCGGGAAAGGGTGGCGCGTAATGGCAACTGCAATCGTGACCAAAGTTTTAGATAGCGGCGGCGGTTCACTGCTGAACGGCTTGTCCAATGTCATCAACTCGATCAAGGGCAAGAATCCGGGAGATGCGGAAAAACTCCAGGAGCTTCTCGAGAACAATAAGCAGGCTTTCGAGCTGGCTCAACTTCAGCAGGCGCACGATCAGTTGCAGGCGCAAGTGGAGCTGGCGAAGGACCAGACGGACACCAACAAGATTGAAGCCGGTGTCCCGGCGATCTTCGTTGCCGGCTGGCGTCCCTTTGTGGGCTGGGTGTGTGGTCTCGGACTGATGACTCAATTCCTTGTGCGACCGCTCTTCATGTTCATTTCCGCATTGTGCCATCACCCCACGGATTTCCCCTCGCTTGATATGGGCACACTGCTTACGCTGCTGCTTGGGATCCTCGGGTTGGGGGCGGCCCGCACCGTGGAGAAGATACAGGGCGCGGCTTAACAGATTTTTTGGAGGTTGTTCGTATGCACATGATTCTCGGTTACGCGCTGTGCTTCATAGTGGGCGCAGTTGTCATGTTCTTCTTGCGGCAGTTGGTAGTTAAAGAAGTGCGGGAAGCGGAAGATTTTGCCCAGCGCAAATATAGTGGCTTTACTCAGCACGTCCACATGGGCCGGGCCGACGCTGTTTCCGATCTCGCCGCAGTCCGAAGAGTGGTAGAGAAAAATGTAGATATGGTACGCAGCGATCTGGGATCCGAAATTTCCGGTGCGCCTAAGTCGGTTCTTGTTGTGCCGCCAAATAGCACCGTTCAGGCGGTTGCGCAAGCGGCTGCCGCGCCTGCTGAACCAAAGAAGTAACAAACTCATTTAAACGCCGCACGACGAAAAGGACGGCCCGTTATGGCCTCCGATCTGGGTGATAAGGCACCCAGTCGGTTCCCGTTCGATTGCGGGGCGGTTTAAGCGATACGTTTTGCCGGTTGGATAGTGCCGGGAGGGGAATTTGTGATCAGGGTTTTTGTGGAAGGACTTTTGCTGGTGGCAGCCGTGGCGCTCTTTGCGGTCGGCTTCCTGCTTACCTCGCGTAAGCCGATGGTGCCAGGCCCCATTGGACAGAGAAGCAGGCGAGCATCGAACTCAGATAACTACCCAGGCAAGTTCTGTACCCTGTGCGGCGGATTAACGCCTTGCCTCCCACATGGCGATCTTGGCGATGGCCAGATACTGAATTTCCATGTCGTCAAGCTGGATGATGCTCCGCTCGATCCTTTGGCAATTGCCTCAGTTCGCTATCGCGCTGCTTTAGCTTGCGGGGCTCTAGAGCAGGTGAACTGATTTATGCCATCTCTCTTGCCTAAGAAAGTTGCAGATGAACTGAAGCAACAATCTGCAAAGGCTTGCGAACCTAGCCCGAGCGGGCAGACGTACGTCTTCCAATTCCACCCCGACAAACAGATCACGTTGGCTGATTTAGATGAACACATATTGAGGGTTGTGAAGAAGGCATTGCGGAGTGGAATGAAGTGAAGCAGCCTAAGGAATTGTCGTTTGATTGGCACGACGTATTCCAGCGCCTCTTCTTCGGCGGTGGAGTAGGAGCATCCGCAACGGTGGTACTGGAGCTGGTCCACGCCGAGCCCAAGATGTTTCTGGAAACGTTTCAGCGGTGGGGCGCTGCTGCGTTCATCACCCTGATTGTGCTCTTCATGGTGAATAGCGGGTTCCGCTCATTGATACGCGCGAGCGCGGACAATGCTGCTGCGTTGCAACGCCTGGCTGATTCGGTGCAGATGATCGCGCAAAAAGACACTGAAGAGTCGTACGAGCAAAAAATTCTTCTCGGCCATATCGGCAGCTCAATAGAAAAGCTGCGTGAAAGCATGGCCGAGCTTTCAGATCGGCTGCCTCCAGCGCGGCTATCTCAGGGAGCGGGGAAATGACTGGGTTGGGCGTTGCCGAGACGCGGCGGAGACTGCGTGGCGAAATTCTTGAGCTTGTGTGTGAGGGGCATGACCAACAGCACTCGCGCTTTACTGACGCCATTCTGTGGGGCGTGTTGCAGCGGCTTAAATACGACTGCTCGCAGAATGACGTGATCACTCATTTGCAGGACCTGCAAGGCCGTGGGTATTTGAAGTTTGAGCAGGAGAAACAGGGACGCACGAGCAAGGTCCGCATTTCACTGATTGAAATTACTCCGCGCGGGCGCGACCTGGTGGAAGGCAACATCCCGGAAGATCCGGGAGTGTTGATTTTGCGGTGATGGAATGGCAGCGCGCAAAAAGCCAAAGACGGGTGAGCGGCGGCTGAGCCGGCAGCCACTGAAGATCGATAGATTGCCAATCGAAGTGCGAGACAAGATTCAGCTTTTGCGTGCAGAAGGCAAGACGTGGAAAGAGATCGAGGAGCTGTCAGAAAAGTTTGTTCCCTGGGATTCTCTGCCAACGCCATTGCTGAATATGTTTCCGGATTTGCGGCTTCCGCATAGTTCGCTGGCGCGCTGGTATGACTTGCGCGTAGATCAGGTACTGAATGAGGCGGCCGCCGAACAGATACGCGCGCGGCAGATCGCCGCGGAATTCGCCGGTGCCGGCATAACGAATCTCTCGGATGCAGTCATTCATGCAATGAGCGATCAAATTTTTGCGCAGATGCAGTTTTCTGACGAGGCGCATCGGGAGAAAGCACAGGCAGGACTTGGACAACTTGCATTGCTGGTAAGCAGGTTGGAGCGCACGAAGCTGGCCAAGGACAAGTTAGACCTGGAGCGGGAAAAGCTCGACGCGCAGAAAAAGAAGTTGCAGGAACTGGATCCGAGCGAGGTTTATCTCCGGGCGGCTGAGGATGTTCTGAAGAAGCTGCGCACGAGAAAAGAAATAAGGGCGGTGATCGATCCGATCAAAGAGGAATTGATTACCGAGTTTGCACACAGTGCTGAAGCGTATAGCAAACAAATCGAAGCGCGAACGGCTTGAGGGATCACGCAGCCAACTGCGTGCAATCTTCTCTGCTGGTTTCACGTCTGATGGCCAAGTCAAAGGCTTTCGCCCGGAAACGGTGCTGAAGGCTGCATGGGAGCTGGCTGAAGACGTGGAAGGCTTTGTGCGCAAATACCTCCCGCATTACATGGTGGACCAGGAGACCGGCGCGGCAATCGAGCCGGCAGACTTCCATAAAGAGATTTACCGCCTTGCTCTCACGAGTAAGCGCACTGCTGTGGCAGCTCCTCGCGAGCACGCCAAGTCCACCGTGATTTCTCTCTTCTTTGTTTTGTATTGCATCTGCTACAAGCTGCGCCGCTTTGTTGTGCTGATAAGCGACACGCTGCCGCAGTCACGGCTTCTGCTCAATGCGATTAAGACTGAGATTGAAACCAATGACTCGCTCATCCAGGACTTCGGCAATCTGATCAATGATGCAAAGTGGGGTGAGGAAGATATTGTCACCACCACTGGCATTCGTGTTGTTGCCCGCGGTGCCGGCCAATCTATGCGCGGACTGCGCCATCGCATGTTTCGTCCGGATCTGGTGATCTGTGATGACCTGGAAAATGATGAGAGCGTTGAAGCCCCAGATTCGCGCACGCGGCTGGAACGCTGGTTTAAAAACGTAATCCTTAATTTGGGCAAATCGTGCCAGGTGTTTGTGCTCGGCACCATCCTGCACTATGACTCGTTGCTTGCGCACCTGCTCGATAAGGAAAAGTTTCCGAAGTTCCTCAAGCGCACGTTTGAAGCTGTGGATGATGACTGGACTCCGGCGAGCGTGCTCTGGCCGGGCAAGTGGCCATTGGAAGCATTGAAGGATAAAGAACTCGACATAGGACCTACTGAGTTCAACCAGGAATGGCGCAACCGTCCTGTGAATGCGGATAGCCAGAGTTTCAAAGAAGCGGACATTATTCGGCACGCTTACAAGCGCGAGAGCCTCGAAGGCAAAACTCTCATACGCCTTACCTCTGTGGATCCTGCCATCAGCAAAAAGGAAAAGGCTGATGACTTCGCCAGTGTGACGGTTGCCGTCGATGATCAGGGCTTCATCTATGTGGAGCGCGCGGAAGGCGTGAAGCTGAGCTTTCCAGAGCAAGTAAAGTTTCTGCTCACTCGTTACGACGAGGAGCGTCCTGAAGCCGTAGGCGTTGAAACAGTCGCATACCAGAAGGCTTTGAAAGAGCGCCTGGACGAAGTGAGCCGCGAAACCGGCCGCTATATTCCTGTGGTTGAAATTACCGCAGACTCAGACAAGTTCCGGCGCATCTCCACACTTGCGCCGCTGGTGGAAAACGGCACGATTCGATTCTGTCTTGATGGCACACAGAAGAAGCTGATCTCACAATTATTGTTCCTGGGCAAGATCAAGGATGATCTCGCCGATGCGCTCCATATTGCCGTTGCTCTCGCGCGTTCGCGTTGTTTTAAAGCAGTGATGGGCACGGTCCAGGCGGAAGAGAGCTGGTACGGCAGTCGTCAACGCGGAATGATGCGCACCGCGCAGCAGAAAATCTCACGCGCAGCAGAAGAGCCGGAAGCGCCGGTTCTTGCGCGAAGCCAGCGGAGGTCAGTATGGGATTAGTGACCTCTGTTGTGGACCGCGTAAAAGGCTGGTACCCATCGAACAAAGCTCCTATTAGTCTCGGCATAGCCGGCATACGTCCAGTACAGGAGGCTGTTGGCCCGCTTCTGTTTAATCTCGTTTCCGCAGATCCCGAGGATGCGAAGTTCAAGCGCATCACCTCAATGCAGACGCTCCGCGATCTCAATCCGCTCATGCACGAGCGCATGCAGCAGGTTGCGTTTTACCTGAAGAGCACAACGCCATTTGGCAAGCGCATTGTTGAGGTCATTACCAACTATGTGGTTGGTGAGGGATTCAAGGCAGCCGCGGCGGATCCCGAGGTCCAGGCGGTTATCGACAAATTTTGTAGTGACGACATCAACAATGTTTTGGAGAGCATTAAAGATTGGTGTGATGAACTCACTACCTTTGGCGAGTTGTGCATTCAGGCAATCGTAAATCCAGTAAACGGCGCTGTGCGTCTGGGCTATGTTGATCCGCAGGAAATCGAGTTTGTTGAATATGGCACGCTCACAGCAGCGGACGGCTCACAACGGCCGATAGCGTTCCCGCTTGCTGTCCGTCTCAAGAGAACTCAATACGAGGAGGAAGGCAAACGTCTCCTCGTCATTCGGACGGATGATGATCCTAACTCTGAGACCTTCGGTGAACTTACCGGCGATTGTTTTTATGCCGCGATTAATAAGGCAAAGGGCGCCTCGCGTGGCCTCTCTGAATTATTCAGCCTGGCGGATTGGATCGATGTATTCGACCAAATGATGTTTGACTGTGCGGACCGCTTCCGCTTCCTCAGCGCCTATGTGTGGCATTACACGCTCACAGGGGCTGACGAAAAAAAGGTGGAGGCATTTAAAAAGACAGTCACGCAAAATCCGCCGCGCCAGGGCAGCGTACAAGTCACCAATGAAAACGTAAAGATTGAAGCGCAAACGCCCAACCTACAGGGCGCGGATATGGCAGAGACGCTGCGCATGATCAAGATGTACGGACTCGGTGGCGTTGGTCTGCCTCTGTGGTTTTTTGCTGATCCTGTGGATGCGAACAAATCCACGGCTGATGAGATGACAGGCCCTACAGGCAAGAAGCTTACTGAGCGGCAGAACCACTTGAAAAGCCTGGTGTCAAAAATCCTTGTTTATGTTGTGCAGCGCGCCATCTATGCCGGCGTGCTCCGCCCGGACGTGGACGCAACTGTAACGTTGCAGGTTCCCGATCTGATGATCAAGGACCTGGAAAAAGCGGCAATGACTTTGGCCGCTGTGGTTAATTCCGTGTCCGTGATGGAACAGAACGGTTATATCCAGTCCAAGACGGCGGCGCGTGCCTCGCATGTTGTGCTCTCCCAGATCGGTGTGGAAGTGGATCCCGATGAATTTGAAAAGGCGCAGCAGGAAAAAGAGCAGCGCCAAAACAACCTGGTACCAGAGCAAACAAATCTCGCGAATGCACTCTTGCAGCTTCAGCAGCAAAACAAAGGTGAGCCGGAGCCTGCTCCCGCTGGAGGTGTCCAGTGAGCAAACAATCCCAGTTCACCAGCAAAGTAGATGAGCTGATCGCGCAATCGAAGAATCTCTCGCTCAAAGCGCGCAAGAACATGATCGAGCTGCTCAATGAAGCTCGCAAAAAGATTGTGGCAGAGCTTGCCAGCGTCAATCCGCAGAGCTACACGGCTGCGCAATTGAGTGTGCTGAAGCAGTCGATTGATCGCGCGATGGATGAATTCCGCGTAGCAGCAACGTCTTCTGTTGACGGTTATGAGGCTGCAATGTTTCAAACCGGCGCGGCAACTGTCTCAGCGCCGCTGCAAGCTCTGGGCCTGGAAAGCTCAACGCTGGGCCAAGTATCGACCAGCACTTTGAGCATCGTGCAGGGATATACCGCCGATCTGATCTCAGGTTTATCCAAGGATGCGGCGAGCAAAGTAAATTCCACGATCCAGCGCGCATTCCTGGGCAATCAGTCGATTACCGACATCATCACGCAGATCGGCAAAGCCATTAATAAGGGCAATGACTTTGACGGCGTATTTTCCAGTGTCGGCCGGCGCGCAACGGGCATAGCGCTGAATGAAATTATGCGCGTGCATTCCATTGCGGCGCAGGCACGGCTTGAAGACGCGAGCGAGCGCCATCCTGATTTGCAGAAGGCGTGGGACCACCTGGCCATTGCCAAAGTGCCCCGGCCCGGACACGTTGCGGCGGATGGGCAGGTTGTGGATGTTGATGAGCCTTTTGAGGTTGAGGGTGAGGAGCTGATGTACCCGCGAGATCCCAACGGATCGGCGGACAACACCATCAATTGCCACTGCCTCATGCGGCCGTATTTCGCCGCGGACACGCTCAAGCCGAGCGCAGACCAGAAAGGTCTGCTGGATGATTTGGGAATTTCAGTTTCAGCGGCATAGCCGCAAAGGAGAGCAACACAATGGCTGAAGACAAAGTACAAGTACCTGCGGCACACGCTGTATTGCCGGAGAAATTGCAAAAGAAATGGCAGAAGACCTGGCTGGATGCCTACAACGCTTCAAGCAGAGAAGAGAACCTTGATGAAGCAGGACGCCAGCAGTTCGCAACCAAAGAGGCAAACCGGCTTCTGCGCGTTCCTGCGCCAAAGTCACATGAGGAAGCAATGGACCTCGAAGATTGGCAGATCGCACATAAATCTGAGAAAGGCGGGAAGCTTCGCATCGTTACGATTGACGGCAAAAAACACACCTTTGATATGCCGACAAAGAAGGACCCTGCCGGCGACAAGAAATAGCCGGGGCAGGTTCAGTCGGACAAACTTCAGCCGAGAAGGAAGTACAAGTAAATGGAAATTTCACTTGAACAATTGCGGGAGATGGTTGCGGCCGCGCTGTTTGCGAAGTTCGGAGGAGACTCCTACAACTCGCCGTTATATTGCGTCGCTTCAACCTATCCCGATTATGTGATCGCGTATGGTCCGAACGCGGACTTGTACAAGATTTCATTCACCGTGGGTGGTGATGGCGATGGCGATGGCGATGCTGATGACATCACTCTTGGCGATCCGCAACTCGTGGACGTGGCCTATGTCCCGGTCACAGAAGCTGCAAGTTTCCAGGTGATGGAAGGCGCTGCGCTGATTGATGACGGCTGGACCTGGCCGGTGCAGATCATCGCGGTTGGCCCTGCTGGAGGTTCGCTCAATAACAGTGCTATCCCTCACGTCTATACGCCTGCTGTTGTCGCTCAGATCGCTGAAGCTGCAAACGGCGCGCGCTTCGGACGCCGGCACGCGGCCTCTGGCGAGAACCCAAATGCTGATCCTTCACGGATTGCAGGCTGGTTTAGCGATTGCAAAGTTGTGAAGGAAGCCGCAGTCGGGTTACTGCACCTGCTCAAAACTGAAACTGAAATACGCGAACGCCTCATGGCGGCGCGTGAGGCCCAAAAGATGGACCTGTTCAATCTCAGTGTTGATGCCTATGTGGGTTTCAAAGTTGCGAATCACGGCGCCAAGCAGGTGATGGAGTCCACGAAGCTCGCAAAGCTGAGTTCCATTGACATGGTGGCCGAAGCCGGCGCTGGCGGGAAGTTCCTGCATGTCCTTAATTCACGCGAAGTGATGCATGACATTCATGCGCTGCAAAACAGCGCGATCAAAAAAGTTCAACCAAACGGCGGCGAGAATGCTGGCCGGGAAAAAGGAGCAGCGATGAAAGATCGCATAAAGAAAGTACTTGAGGCGCTCCGGAAGCATGATGCCGGCCGCGCCACTCAACTCACAACCAAATTCGAGGGGCTGAAGGAAGACAAGCACGCTGATTTCTTTGCCGAGGTCTCCGAGGCGCTCGCCGATGTAAGCAATCCACCGGCGCAGTCTGGCGAGACCGGAACGCAGCACGTCCAGGAAGCCAAGGCAGTTCTGGAAGAAGCCAAAAAGCTCCAGACCAAAAACACTGTGGTGAGCAAAGTACAGGAATCGAAACTGCCGAAGCCTGCACAAAATCTGGTGATCAAGCGCTTTGAAAACAAAATCGCCACGGAAGCGGAGATCGATGCAGAGATTACCAGTGTGCGTGAAGCATTTGCGGCAGCCGTGCCAACCGGGCGCGTGGGAGGAGTAGTGCCGATTACCGTTGGATTGAACGGCGTGGATAAAGTCCAACTTGCAATGGACCGTATGTGCGGAGTCACTGAGCTAGGGCAAAGGCTTTATGCCGAGCGTAATGGAATTGAGCAACTCAAGCCGGAGCCTGGACTCGGTTTCAGGAGCGTGAAGGAAGCATATATCTTCTGCACTGGCGATACCAATTTGCAGTTTGGCATGAATGGGATTGGTGGATTCACCAAGGTGAGCGAAGCAATCTCAACCTCAAGCTTCCCCAATCTCCTGCTGAACTCCATGACCAAGCGCCTTCTGCAAGACTGGGCTGGGCCGGGCATGAATGGCCTGGATCAACTTTATTACACCGCACCAGGTGGATTGCCGGACTATAAATCGCAGGACCGCGTG
The DNA here is from genome assembly GCA_035653315.1 of Candidatus Angelobacter sp. GTDB lineage: Bacteria > Acidobacteriota > Terriglobia > Terriglobales > Acidobacteriaceae > Angelobacter. The sequence goes on along the minus strand of DASRCD010000744.1, from coordinate 1,162 downwards.
CGCATGGGTTACCTCGGCGATCTTTCAACCGTGAGCGAAGCCGGCACATATACCGAGTTCACTCCGCCTACTGATGAGCGCGTGAGTTACGCTGCAACCAAGCGCGGCAATATAATTACGATCTCGCGTGAAACGATCCTGGGAGATGATCTTAATAAGATCACACAAATCCCCGGACGGATCACCCGCGCCGCAAAGCGCACGCTGAAGCAGTTCATCACAAACTTCTTTGTGAACAACACCAACTATGGCGTTGATTCCGTGAGCTGGTTCAACGTTACGCACAATAACCTGAGCACCAATCCGCTGAGCATTGACGAGCTGAATCAGCGCGAGATCGCGATCTTTAACCAGACGGAAAAAGACTCCAACAAGCCGCTGGGTCTCACCCTGGATTGGCTCATGGTAAATATCGGCAACAAAGCGCTTGCCTACCAGATTAACCAGGCGCAGACCTACACGCTGGGTCCCAACATGCCGATCCTGCCCAATCCCTGGTACCACCGCTTTGGCCCGAACAATGAGCGCATTATCGTGAACGAACTCACCAACGATCTCAATGACTGGTGGTATGGCACGCTTCCCACCAATGCTCCGTTCCTGGAAATCGGTTTCATCGGCGGGCAGGAAGAGCCTCAGCTCTTTCTCGCAAATGAGCCAACGCAAGGCACCGCGTTCACCAATGACCAGATTCAGTACAAGGTCCGCCATGAATATGGCGGCGTCATTGTGGACTTCCGCGGCGTTGGAAAGAACGTAGTCCCGTAACAAGTTTTCTGCTGATTTGCGCGCGGCTTAGATCCAGCGCGCGCAAATGCACTTAAAAAGAAGTTTTCGATTTCAAAGAAAAAAGGAATTTGCAATGAAGAATCTAAGATCCACTCTGCAAAGCTATGTTGCCATCGCAGTGCTCGCTGCATTGGTTTGTGTTGGCGTGGCCATGTCTGTGCCCGCGTTGCATGCAAAATCTTATACAGACGCCTCCGGAGGCTGGCTGAATGAAACCACCTTCGTCGCATCAGGCGCACAGACCGCCAGCGGCGGCGGCACTGTCTTTACCGATCTGGGAGCTTACTCGGCAGGAATCATCGTGATCCAGGTTACTGCGGTGAGCGGGACCTCTCCAACCTTGACCGTGAACTTCAAAAGTTGCTTCACTCCG
>DASRCD010000743.1:0-10065 GCA_035653315.1 Candidatus Angelobacter sp. | reverse complement strand
AGCCGGGATGGATGGCATCCACGTTGGTAATTTCAGCCGCGCTGATCACCGCCGGAATATTCAAATAGCTTTCAGAGGACCGCGGCGGGCCGATGCAAATGGCTTCATCCGCAAAACGCACATGCAGAGAATTGCGGTCTGCATCACTGTAAACAGCAACTGTCTTTACACCCAGCTCTTTGCAGGCGCAGATCACGCGCAGAGCAATTTCACCACGGTTTGCTATAAGAATTTTTCTAAACATTTAAATCTGTCGCTTCGCTCCAACCCGCTTCAGCAGTCTCGCTTGTATTAACAGCTACTGCCCTGTGACCCGCTGTTCGGCGCGTGGTCGGCCTCACAGCTATCGTGCTATTTCAAATCTGTCGCTTCGCTCCAACCCGCTTCAGCAGTCTCGCTTATATTGACAGCCTACTGCCCTGTTACCCGCTGCTCGGCGCGTGGTCGGCTCAGGCAGCTATTATCGTTGCGATTATTTTCTTGGTCTGATGGCAAAGAGCGGCTGGCCGTATTCCACCGGCTGCCCGTTGTTGACCAGCATTTTCACAATCTCGCCTGCCATATCAGATTCAATCTCATTCATCAGCTTCATGGCTTCGATAATACAGAGCACCTGGCCAGCAGCCACCTGGTCGCCGGGCTTTACAAAAGGCGCGGAGCCCGGGGAAGGCGATTCATAAAACGTTCCCACAATCGGCGACTTTACCGTGTGCAGCTCTTCTGCTGATGGAGCGGCAGGTGGCGCGGCAGCAGGTCCACTGGCAACGGGCGCTGCAGGCTGGGCCACTGGAATGGAAGCTACTGGGGCGGCAATCTGCACCGGAGCCACAGGAACGGCCTGCGTCACAATGGACGTAGCGGCTTCCATTCCGCGTTTGATGCGGACCTTTACATCTCCACGCTCCAGCTCAAATTCAGAGATGTCTTTTTCTATCAGGAAATCGATAAGCTCTTTCAGCTCTTTCTGATTCATGAATGTTTGTCGGCTCTCCTCTTCCCGGTCATCCGCAGGACTTTCTCGGATGTTGGGCTCCCCCACGGAGCTAAAGCGTAATCAGGTCTTTGCTGGTAGGCGTAAGGACCTCATGGCCAGATTCAGTGACAAGGACCATGTCTTCAATCCGTACACCACCCTCATCAGGTATGTAGATGCCTGGTTCAATTGTAATGACCATACCCGGCACAAGTTTCTGGGTCTGGCCGCGTGCCAATCTCGGCGGCTCGTGCACCTCAATTCCCACTCCATGCCCGGTTGAGTGGGTAAAAAAAGTGTCGAACTTTGCCTTTTTCAGCACATCTCGCCCTGCACGGTCCACTTCGCCTGTTTCCACGCCGGGCCGCACAGCTTCAATCGAAGCAAGCTGCGCTTCCTTCACTGCGTCGTACATACTGCGATGCGTTCTGGAAACCGGGCCCGCGTGCACAGTGCGGGTCATATCAGAACAATAACTTGCGAGTATAACACCGTAATCGAGGATTATAAATCCTTGTCCAGGAATAGCTTGCGCTGATGCCCGTCCATGCGGCAGCGCCGAGCGCGGCCCGGCGGCCACAATTGTATCGAAGGACATCTTCTCTGCCCCGGCCCTGCGTGCCTGCAATTCCAGTTCGCCCGCAACCTGCGCTTCCGCCACGCCGGGCTTGATCACCGAAAGCGCGGTTTTAAACAAGCTGGCCGCCAGCAACACTGAGGCGCGAATCTGGCTGATCTCATCAGCATCTTTTATAATGCGAAGCTGCTCCACCATGCCTGCGGAGGGCTTCAATCTGGCCTTGCCGCGCAGAATCTCGCCTGCTTGTTTATAAGCACTGAAGGAAAGGTGCTCGGCTTCAAATCCCATCACGCCAACTTTAGCCTTCAGCACTCCTTCACACGCCTCAATGAAGGCTGCTTTCTTGCCAATCACAATCTTTGCGTCACGCACTTCTTCCTGCGCCTGCTGTGTGTATCTGCCGTCGGTATAGAGCGTGAGTTTCTGCGAGCGCTCACTGGCATGGACCACCAGCACGCCGGAGCTTCCGGTAAATCCGCAAAGATAAAGAATGTTGGGCAGGTACGTGATCAGCAGCGCTTCAAATCCGCCTTGTCGCATGGCGGAGGCAAGCTTCTTTTGTCGGGCCAGATAATTCATTGCTATGAACAATATATTTTGATGGGCAATGCGCCTCAATATCTTGGATGGCACCTGTGCTCAATTGAGGGCTGGCCGGAAATAAAAATCCCCGGAGACTTTTGTCCCCGGGGCGCTTTAGAGGTGCGACGCTAGGTTTGAATAATCTTTGGAGTGATGAAGAAGATCAGCTCCGCGGTTGAAGTGTTTACGTTGGTGTGTTTAAACAGATTGCCAAGAAGCGGAATGCTGCCGAGCAAGGGAATCTGCGAAATAGCAACGTTGTTGGAAGTTTGAATCACGCCGCCGATTACCACCGTACCACCGTCTGTAACCAGCACTTGAGTGGTTGCCTGTTGTGTATTCAGGGTCGGGTTCAACTGTGAACCGGTGACACGGCTGAAGTCAGGCACTGTATTTTCCACGTCCACGTTCAGGAAGATCGTGTTCTCAGCGGTAATCTGCGGTGTAACTGTCAACCGCAGGAACGCGTCAACGTAAGTGACCGTCGGTGGGCCGCCCAATTGCGCTTGTGTAACCACCGGGATTCGTGAACCCTGGCGGATCAGGGCAGAAATGTTGTTCTGCACCGTGATCGTCGGACGCGACAGGATTTTCAACAAGCCGCGGTTCTCCGCCATGGACAGGATGAAATCGAGCCGGAAGCCGGCGGTCGTATTGTTGAACTCAATGCCGCTGGTTGGCCCGGTGGCGCCGAGGTCAGAAAACAGCGGAATGGAATTGGTAGTTCCAGGAGCGGTAATGAACCTTGGAACCTGGCCATTGGGCAATGTGACTTGAATCGGGCTGGGATTGGTTGCGCCGCCAATCGCATTAGGACCGCTGCCAAAGCCGAAACCTAACTGTGTGCCGATGTCGCGGGCAAATGTTCTGGTGGAAGCCACAACGCGCGCTTCAATTTCCACTTCAGGGGCTTTCCGGTCAAGCATGCGGATCAGCTCTTCAATTTGCGGAAGAACGCTTGGGATGTCTTCCACAATCAAGGCATTGCTGCGATCGTCAGCGATCACATCACCACGTGTGGAAAGAAATTTCTTAATCACCGGCATTGCGTCTTTCGCATGGGCATAACTCAGATAGCGGGTAATCGTCTGCCGGGGCACGGCCAGGGCTTGGGCTTCCTGCTGTGCGCGACGCGCTTCAGCTTCCGTCTTCATTGTGTCCAAGGTGGCAATGCGCAGTACGTTTCCTGAAAGCGTGCAGGCCAGTCCATTGTTTTCCAGCACGATCGCTAACGCCTGGTCCCACGGCACATCATCCAGAACGATTGTTACTGATCCGTGGACGGAAGGATCCAGCACCACATTCAAGCCGCTGATCTCATGAATCAGGCGGAAAAAGTCCTTCAGATCAAGGTCTTTAAAATTCATTCCGAACGGTTCGCCGGTGTAGCGTCCCGTGGTGCAATTGCTGCTGGCCGGCGTGGTTACGGCAACTGTGGTGCCCGCTGTATTGCTTTGCGCAGGCTGCTGCTGTTGCTGTTGCAATGCTGCATTGATTACGGCAGGTTCGGCTGCCAGGCTGGCATGCGCCGCGAACGGCGGTTGATTGATGCTTGCAACCGGCTGCGGTGCGCCCACAAAGTGTGAAGCTGCAATTTCCGCTCTTGACCTAGTTGCTTCCACAACTTTTTCCTGTGGCTTGGCTACTGCTGTTACCGCCGCGCTCTTTGGTTCTGCCGTAGCAGTGGGAGCTTCTTTTACCGGCGCGGTCTCACTGGCGGTCACAACATTTTCTTTCGTGGCCGGCAGCGGCGCAGGTTTGGCGGTTGAACTCTCTGCAAGCTTCACCACCAGCTTGTTGCCGTCAGGAACAATCTGGAAGTCATGCATGGCAGCCATGTCCACAACCACACGGGTTGTTCCTTCCTGGTAGCGGGCAACACGCACCGATTTGATATCGCTGCTGTTCACAGGAATTTCATGCGCGCGGCTCTGCAGGAATGAATTTGGAATGTCCACCACCAGGCGGTCAGGATTGGCCAGCTTCATCGTCTTTGCAGTCAACGGGCCGTTTCCGCTGATTTCAATGTTCAGGGAACCATCGGCATTGCTCACGTTGACATCACTGATTCGGCTGATCACACTGGTCCTGGGATGCGCCGGCGCAATAGATGAACCGGAGACCTGAAGCTGCAAGCCTCCTTCCACCTCGCTTACATTCACCTTCGCACCGGGTAGAAGCGCCAGTTCCATGCGCGCCACTTCCACATCGCCCGAGCGATAGCTGGCAACGCGATAGGACCGCACGCCCGGAGCGGAGACTTCATGCACCTTCGCGTCCTGCTGCGCAATGGAAACCCCTGATAGATCCACCAGCATCAGGTTGTCGGTTGGACGATACTCTTTATGAGTAAACGTCCCGTTCGCCAGGATGGTAATCACCGCGGAGTTGTCCTGTTTTTTTACCAGTACCCCTCCCAGTTGCGAAACGGTTGCTGTTGCCACGGATGCGCTTGCTGTGGCCAACAGAACAATTCCTAGCAGTTGCTTTAGCCTCATCTCTTTGTCTCCCCACGCGGCGATCATTCGCCGGTCATGCGCGGCATTGCTGGACGATCCATGCGTTCCAGCCGCTTTAAAAATTAGTCCCTTACGATCTATTCACTGCTGTACTGCTGCTACCATTACCCTGGGATTTCGGCCTGTTGCTCTTGGTCGATCTCTTTTACTAAACCTGCCTGACTCCGTCTTTATGAAGCAGGAACAAGCTTCTTTACCACTTCACGCGCAACATCTCTGCCCAGCGCGTCTTTTACGTATTCACGGAAAATGATTGAGTCACTGGTGATTTTCTCCACGCTTCCCTGAAAGACCTGGTCGTTTTCCTTCAGGAAATACGTGCGTGTCTTGGTCCCGTTTGCTACTACTGCCAGCATCTTGCCGGATGTGTCTTTAATAGTGCCCTGCAATACCAACTCAGGAATTACCAGGCAACGCTTGCCATTGGTGCAGTTCGGGGCCTGGGGGCCTTGCGGTCCGCGCGCAACGATTGGGCTGACAAAAGGATCGCGGCGGTTACGTGCTCCATATACCTTGGGCGACTCTTTCGCTTTGTCTGCCGGCTTTGCAGCCTCAGGTTGCGTTACTTTGGGCGCGGTCGCTCTTACGGCAATATTTTTGGCAGGCACAGTGGGTGTTTTCCTGGCTGTGGTTTGCGCGGGCTTCACCGCGATCACCGCCGGAGACTTTTGCGTGCTTGTCTTGCTTGTGCCGGCTTTTGCCGTAGTATCCGTCTTCTTCGCAGTATCCGCTTTCTTTGCGGCTGTCGATTCGGTTTTTGCCGCAACCACAGGCGTTGGCGTGGCCTTGCCCTTTGTCGCTGCCGGTGTTGCAGTCTGCCCCTTGGCAGGAAGTTTGCTGGTTGTCACCGAAGCAGTCCCGGTCTTTGCGGACGAAGCCTGGGTACTGGCAGGCTTTGCCTGAGTTCCCGCATTGGCCAGCTTGGTTGCGGCTGGCGCAGCTTTTGTAGCTGCGGGCGTTTTGCCATTCTTTGTGGACGCAGTCGGCGTAGGGGACGGAGTTGGCGTCGCCTTGCCATTGGCGCTGGAATTCTGCGCCGTGGCCATCGTCGCCATGGCTGTTGCTAGCGCAAGAATTTGAATCAGCTTCATCGCAATTCCTTTAGGTACACGCTTCATACAGATATTTATTACTTTGTTGCCGGCGCCGCAGCCTGTTGGGCTGTGCCTGCCGTTGCCGGTTGTCCTGCTTTTGCCGGAGCGGACATATCTTCCTGCTCATGGCTGAAGAAAGTGGTTGCAGTGCAGCTTGCCAGCACGGTCACGCCGGGAGAATACGTATAGCTCCCTTTTACCTTGGCGGCTCCGCTATTTTTCACATTGGCCATCTGCATATTGCTGATGTTCACAATTCGTTCCAGCTCTCCCACGCGCTGGAAGAAATTCAGGACCGAGTAATACGGCCCATCAATATCGATAGCAAATGGCACTTCACTGTAAAATTCATGGTTGCCCACCGGCATTGCCGTATAACGGCGAATCTCAATCCCGGACGATGCAGCCGTGTCATGCAGCAACTTGATGAACTGGTCGGCATCTTTGTCATCCGGCACGATTCTTTTTTGAATTTCCAGCTGCTGCTGCAGGATCGCCATGTTCCGGTTCACTTCAGCCAGCTTGGGCTCAAATGTCCTGAGCCTCTCATTTTCGGCGTTCTTGTCCTTGATCTTTTCCTGTAGCTGCTGGTTCGCCTGATACATGGGATTGAAATAGATGTAATAGTAAGCAGCGCCTATCATGGCTGCGGCCAGGAACAGGACGCCCGCCCGTGCTACTAACGACATTTCTCCGAATTTAGCCATATAAAACCATCCCCAACGGATAACTGCTCTGCGTTATGACTGCTGTTTCTGCACCTTGTCGTTGAAATTGGGCGACATCTCGCAAATCAACTCGAACTTGAAAGCTTGCACGTCCTTCACGGAAGAGTCTTGCGATGTCTCCTTGATCTCTACGGTCTTGAACGCGCCCGTCTTGCGCAGGTTCGCCATCAGATCAGCCACTGAGTTCGGACTTAATGCCATGCCGGTAAAATTCAGGTTCTTGCCGTCATTGGTCATGGTCTCAAGCCATACCGCGTCCGTGCTGTTGATGGTGTTCGCCACCAGGTTGAGCAGATCGACCGGCCCTTTCTGCGCGTTCTTCAGTTCGTCAATCACCTTCACGCGGCGCTCGTACATGTCAGCTTTTTTCTTGCTGGCTTCATATTTGGCTTTTACGTCTGCCAGCCGCTGGTTCTCCAGAACTGCTTTCTGCAGGTTCTTTTCCAGCACATCATGCTCGCGCTGGACCCAGACCTGGGCCAGACCAATCAGCACTGCAAGCGCGCCCAGGAACACTACGCCCAGAACGACTGTGCTTGATCCTTCTCCGCCCCCCGCGCCAGCCATGGATACGGCACTGACACGGCGGCCGCGTGCTGTCTTTTTCGGAACTCCAAGCAGGTTTATGCGAATCATAAGTCTTCAAAGCTCCTGAGGGCCAAACCCACCGCCACCGCGAGCTGTCCCGGGTTCTGTTCAATAATCTCGCTCTCAATGGAATCCGCCGGCGGAACAATCCGCTGGAATGGATTCAGAATTTCAACCGGCAGTGAGAACTCCTGCCGCAATGCTTCCACCAGGCCCGGGACCCGTGAAGAGCCGCCGGCAATATAAATCCGTTCAATGTGCTCGCCGGATGCCGTGGCGCGGAAGAAGTCAAACGTCTTCTGGATTTCCAGCACAATAATTTCCGTTACCTGCTGCAGGATCGGAAGTTTGGCATCTTCACTCACGGTGCCAACTTTGCGTCCCAGCTTCAGTGACTCGGCATCATCAAAGCTCAAGTCGAGTTCTTTTTGCAGTGAATCCGTGTACTGGTTTCCGCCAACGCTCACGTCGCGCGTAAACAGCGGCGTGGTACCCTTCACAATGTTGATGTTCATTACGCTGGCGCCCAGATTCAGCAACGCCACCGTGGAACCCGAGTGCGGCTGGTAGTTGTACTCGTAGCAGTTCTGCAAGGCAAAAGCGTCAATGTCCACAACGGCAGGCGCCTTGCCGGCCAATGACAGAACGTTGGTGTAGTTCAGGATCTTGTCTTTCTTTACCGCCACCAGCAGCACGTCCATCTGCGGGCCCACGTCTTCAGGATTGAGAATGTCAAAATCCACATTCACATCGGCGATATCAAATGGAATGTGCTGGGCCGCTTCCGTAGTAATGCTCTCAGCCAGTTCGCCTTCACTCATGGGCTGCACGCTGATCTTTTTCACGATCACCGAATGCCCGCTCACCGAGGTGGCCACGGACTTGGTTTTGATTCCGTGCTCGCCAAAAATTTTGCTGATCGCGCTGGATACGCTGCCCGAATCAACAATCATGGAGTCCACCACAATGTCGCTGGCCAGCGGTTCCACGCCCAAATGCGAAACCACAATCTCGCCCTTGGAGCGCTTCAGTTCGATCGCCTTGATGCAACTGGAGCCTATGTCCAATCCCACAATCGATTTTCCTGATCCAAACATGCCGTCCGCCTTGTCCTTGATTTCCTCTTGCTCCGGTTTCCCGGACTTACCGTACTGAAGCCGCCTTCGCCGGTTTCGGCTTTTTCTTGGCCCCGCCCATATTCATCGTGCTCTTCTGTTCCATCCATTGATCCAGAATGGTCTTTTTGAATTTCCAGCGGTTCCCGAGCTTAAAGGCGGGGATTTTTTCTTCAGTCACGTATTTGTACAGCGTGTCCGGACTGACCCCCAGGTACTGCGAAGCCTGGCGAATGTTCATTACCTCGCGCGAATCTGCCGCCATAATTATTGTTGCCTTTCCACAGTGAGTTATTGGCCTCACATAAGGCCTGTGGAGAAATCCTTGGTCTTCTCGGGGGGGAAAACTTCAGGTCGAAGCGAGTTATATCTGGGTTAATGCAGGAAGGTCAATAGGTAACTTCCGGTTTTCTCCTGAAATTGGGGGGTATCTTTGGGGCTAGTACCAGCTTTGTGACCGCTTGGACATCAAAATCCTGCGACTCAAAGGTCTTTGTACCACAATTAATTGTGGTATTGCTGCACACGGTTCGGAAATTTGCCCCAATTGTTACGAAGGACCACGGAATTCAAGCCGGTAAATACACCTAAAGTAACTTAATTCCTTGTGCGTAGCCGCAAGGTGTTGGTTATTCCATGATGTGTTGCCCCAAACCATACACCATTCATCTTAAATTTGCTGATTACGGCCATGTGGCACGTAGTAAGGGCTTGCTCCGTCGATCACCGAATCATGCGCATCACCCGATCATTCGATCTCAAATCATTCAGTCCTTAGCGCCTGGGTCGGCTCAACCCTGCATGCCCGCAACGCCGGCACTGCGCTGGCCAGCATGGCTGTAAACAAGAGACTGCTGATCATCGCGGCAAAAACTACGGGATCGAGCGGACGGGTTCCATATAAGATTGACTTTATCAACAGACCTGCCCCGGCTCCACCTGCCAGACCGATCAGGAGTCCAATTACAACCGGACGCAACCCATCTACAAGCACCAGCCGTAATACTTCGCTACGCTGCGCGCCTAAAGCCATGCGAATGCCGATTTCAGAAACGCGCTGCGTCACTAGATAAGAGAGCACTCCATACAAACCTACCGCCGCCAGCATCAGCGAGAGCAGCGCAAACGCCAGCACCAGTGATGCGCTGAAGCTCTTGCTTGCCGTCGCTTCTCCTATAATCTGCTGCATTGTCTGAACCTTGTAAGTCGGCATCTCAGAATCAAGGGCTGAAATCTGCTTTTGGACTGGCGTCGCCAAACTGAGAGGTTCCACTGCTGCCCTCACCACAATCGTGGCCACGCTATCCAGCTGGGGATCGCCATTCAGGATTGAGCGATAAATCATTGGTCTGATTGGCTGGCCGATAGTATGAAGCGTATCCCCAACAACTCCGATAATCTCGTAGACCTCCTGCTTCGGCCCGAAGAATGACATGCGCACGTGTTTCCCCACAGGATCTTCGCCCGGGAAGAAGTGTTGCGCGAACATTTTGCTGATAATCACATGGTGCGTTTGGCCCAGTTTGTCCTGATCATTGAATACACGGCCGCTCAGCACAGGAATGCCCAGCGCGTTGAAATATCCCGGATCGGCTTTGCGAGTGAGCGCATCCAGTTGCAGACTCGGGCCCTGCGCCGGATGCTCGGGAATCGTAAATACGGTGTCGCTTTCCTGTCCCGCCCCTGGTGCCCTGGAGATAAGCCCGGCAGCCTGCACGCCCGGCAAGCTGCGCACTCGCGCCAGCGCCGCTTCATGAAATGCCAGAACCTTTTCCGGCGTATCGTATTTCTTGGTTGGCAATCCGTATCGGACCGTCAGCACATTGTCAGTCACGCAGCCAAGATCGGATGTTCGGAGATGAATAAAGCTTCTGAAAAGCAATCCC
>DASRCD010000742.1:0-2479 GCA_035653315.1 Candidatus Angelobacter sp. | reverse complement strand
TACCATCAGATCGCCATTCGGCAAAAATCCCAAACCAAACGGATTTACATATTGATTGCGGGTCTGATTATCGAAGTTGGAGGTATAAGCCGGCACATTCACGGAGTAAGTTGAAAGTGCTCCAGTCGTAGGGTTCCATCGCAAAATGCTGCCCGGAGTCGTCAACGGTGAATCTCCGACAAACAAGTTGGTGCCGTCTGTTGCCAGGCCGCCAGGGAAAAAACTGATTTCCGGATTGAGTGTTGTTGCCTTGCAAGGCGAAGTGGCATTACAAGGCACCCGGCTAATTCCTTGAGGGTCGGGAATCATAGACAATCCTGCGCCGCCGACTTCGGCCACGTATAGATTGTTATTGAGGAAGAGAATGGAATTTACGCCTCTTCCATCACTCGTGGTGCCAATCTTTGTTACTGGTGGCGAACCACTGGTGATCGACGTGGCATTGGGGACTTTCATGATGTCGCCCGATTTCAGGTAACCAACATACAAATCAGTGCCGTTGGGACCGAGCGCCAGTGCCACAGGGCGTCCGCCACCCGCGCCGCCACCAACAGCCGTGGGATTCTGCACCTGAAAGGTGAGGTTCGCATTGAGCCGCTCTGTGGACGGATCAAAAACATAACGCACCACGTTGGTGCTCTTGCTGGAAGAATCAGCCACAAATACAAACTGCGCACCGGCGGGCAATCCGCGAATGCTTGCCGCAGGCGTGGCCACCACAGCTTGTCCTGCGGTCTTGGCTGTAACCTGGCAATTGGTGAGCTGCCATGGAGGATTGCCGCCCGGCAGAGGATCGACACGGCAAATCCCCAGCACTGCATCCGGTTGCCAATAATGACCGCCCGGAGGCGTGGCAGGCGTTAAGTTATTCAACCAAACGCCGCCCCGAGGAGTGGTGACGTTTTGCAGCACCATGATTCCGTCAGTCTGGGCAAATAGCTGACTTGTGGCGATTGTGACTAGCATTGCAACAAACATCGCGAGCCGGAGAGCACTGGGCTTGATTGGCCGCGCCGCCGGAGATGTTGGCTGCTCAATCTGTCTTACATTTTTTAAATAGTTCATACATCATCCTTCTTCCCAGCTAGCGCTGTCGCCCCGGGACAACATTTATCCAACTACCCCACGGTGCAGTTCCCATGTGGTTGCTTACCGGAACCTTCCGTCCATACACTGCAGGTTCCAATCCATTTGCTGCACCTTCTTCACTGCTTGAATCCAGCACAGCACTCCAGAATTTGTGATCACTGGCGTACGCGTGTCACAGCAGAGCTGGCGGAGCCACCGGCCGAAGAAGTCACTGTCACCTTCGTAGGCTGGTTCACACCGGTAAAAATAATGGTGTAGTTTCCTTGTGCTGGTGGAGTTGTTGGCCCCATGACTCCCGTCCACGGCTTACCTGTGGCGGGATTATTTATGTTCATGGTGGCTGTTAGCTTGATCCCCGGCGTGATGTCCGTTACGTTTACGGTCAAACTTCCTTTGAGTGTGCGGTAAACCGCAGACGTAATCGTCACTACATCAATGATTGGATTTACCGTTACCGCAACATTCGAAGTTGCCGTGAGACCTGAAGCTGAACTTCTGGCAGTCACTGCAAATGAAAGCGTGCTCGGCGCTGACCCTGATGGAACGGTTGGCGCTGTGAAAGTCTGCTGCGCTCCATTGGTTCCAGATGGTGTAAGCGTGACGCCTTGAGGAGCTACCCACGTATATGTAAGAGTTCCACCGGCTGGATCAACTCCGGTTGCGCTCAACGTCACCTTGGCTCCGCTGGCAACCGGATTTACCGGCGCTGAGCTTGCGCTGATGGAAGGCGGCGCTGGAGCAGCAGGCGGAGCAATTGGAACGGTTACTGTTGCTATAGCGGGCGTGGTGGAATTATTCCCGCCTACGCTGACCTGGAACGTAAGATTCGTATTGCTTGCGACTGTGGGTGCAGTAAAGGTTGCGGTGAGCGCAGATGGCGTTCCCAGCGTTACCGCAGGATCACCGGCATTCACGATCTGGGTCCATGTGAATGGCCCGTTCGTTGGAGTGCTGCCTGCCGCGCTCAATGTGACCAGTGTTCCGGCGACAATCGGCGTGGCTGCCGCGGAATAACTTGCGCTTGCGGTTGATCCTGGCGGCGGAGGCGTCCCGCCTCCCGTACTGGTGCAGCTTAGGTTAGGCGCACCTGCTCCCGGCCATGGATTGAGTTGTCCAATCGGTTGATTGCTGAAGCCGCCCCATGGGCCTGAACCGTTCACTAAGAACATCAGGTCGGAAAAGTTCAGCGGCACCGGAGGATCGCCCACTGCAAGATTTTCCGGAAAGATAAAAGTAAAGTTGGGTGCCTGATATCGTCCGGCTACAATGCCAAGCGTCTGGTTGAAAACCGCGGGGTCGGGATAATCAATTTTGACACCGATGTTGCGGGCTGGAGGAAGAAAGCTGCCCCCGGCAGGACGAAAACGGAAACGTCCTTTTTTGCCCAATG
>DASRCD010000741.1:0-6233 GCA_035653315.1 Candidatus Angelobacter sp. | reverse complement strand
CTCCGGCTTTCTCGGCGATTTCCGCCTGCCGGGCATCCGTTACGTCCATGATCACGCCGCCTTTGAGCATCTCAGCCAGGCCGGTTTTCAGCCGCAATCCAGTATTACCGTTCAGTTCAGACATAAAAACTCCGTTCGTGCGCAGCACGTAATTAACAATGTTGGTGGACTATCTATTTTACCTGTTTGCTGGGATTTCTGCTGCTTGTCGGCTTAGAGTGGTGAATTCTTATTCACGCCGCTATAGAGCAGGCAAGCTTGTCTTTTATGGGACAACACACGCAGCAGATTCTGAATCAGCTCCTTACGTTGCAGAAAAAGTTCATTTTCCGATAACTTTGCAATGCATCCATTGAACTGCTCCACCAGCAATCATTTAAAATCCAGCTTGTGAAAAAAGGACAGATAGACACATGAACCTGAACGGAATCAAAGTTACCTGGCTTGGACACGCAACTTTTCTCATCGCCACGCCCGGCGGTAAAAACCTGATCATCGATCCCTGGATCAACGGCAATCCCGCCACGCCCGCTGACAAAAAGAAGATCGATAAGCTTGACTACATGCTGATCTCGCACGGCCACAGTGACCATTTTGGCGACGCCGTAGAGCTGGCCACCAAACATAATCCCATGGTCGCCGGCATGTATGAGCTTTGCACCTTTATGCAAAATAAGGGCGCCAAACAGATTGTCCCCATGAATAAGGGCGGCTCCGTTCAGGTGGATGAGATCAAGGTCACAATGGTGAACGCCTTCCATTCAAACACTATTGACGATGGCGGACAATCCGTTCCCGGCGGTGAGCCCTGCGGTTTTGTGGTGGAGTTTGCCAACGGACTCAAAATTTACCATGCTGGCGATACCTGCGTTTTTGGAGACATGGCCATCATTCGTGAACTCTATGCGCCTGATCTCTGCATGCTGCCCATTGGCGATTTGTTTACCATGGGCCCGCGTGAGGCCGCCTATGCCTGCAGCCTTCTCAAGCCGAAGGCCGTGATTCCCATGCACTATGGGACCTTCCCGGCGCTCACCGGCACACCCGAAGCTTTCCAGAAGGAACTGAAATCCCGCGGCGTGACCACGGACGTGATGGTGATGAAGCCGGGGGATACGATTTCCTAGCGAAGCACACAAAGTAGAGACGTAGCATGCTACGTCTCTGCGAAGTGCTGTTTGAATTCTGCCATCTTCGCTACATATTTTTAGGTTGCGTCATGCTGAACCAGTTGCCAAATGGATCTTTGAAAACGGCCTCTACGCCGTAAAATTGCTCGTTGGGCGGCGAGACAAACTCCACGCCTTTGGCCTTCATCTCTTCGTACGATTTGCGGCAATCGGCGGTCTGGAATACGCCTGCGCCGAACGCTCCTTTTTGCATCAGCGCGCGAATGGTATCCACGTCTTCAGGTTTGATCTTTTGCGGATTGGAGCCTTCAAAAGGTGACGGGGCAACCTTCATCAGGATAATTTCAAAATCTGGCTGGCCTTTGGGGGCAACGGTGAGCCAGCGAAAACCGTTGGGCATGGATTCATCCATTTTTACTTCAAAGCCTACTTTGTTGACGTAAAAGTCTTTGGCAACATCCTGGTCAAGCACAAAAATTGCGGAATGCGACATGCGCTGAATCACGGTTTCTCCTCCTGTCGGGCAGATGTGGTAGCAGGGATACGCGGCACAACGTTCATTCCATTCGCATAAGCGAATGCGGTAGTTAAAGAGGGGCCGCCTGCAATCCTGTCCGCTTAAGAGCTTAGTGGAAGAGCTATTCCCGCCGCTTCTTGATTTTTGCTGTTTTAGCCGCTGTAAGCAGAAAAATAACAGGCTGGCACAAGAATAATGTTCCAGGGACGCATATACCCGAAAACACATCGCGCTTCGCGTTGATATTGGGTAGGCGTCCGTCCGGCAAGCAGTTGAAATTTGGAGCTGAATGATCCAAGGCTGGAATAGCCCACTTCAACGCATATTTCGGTGACCGTCATTTCGCCGGCGGCCAGCAGGCGCATGGCCCGGTCCATCCGTCTACGGGTAAGAAAATCATGAGGTGTTTCTCCAAAAGTGGAGCGGAAAAGCCGGTGAAAATGGAAAGGAGAAAGGCATGCCTCCTTCGCCGCGCGCTCCAGCGGAATCTGGGATTGGAATTCAGACGCCAGCAGGTCGCGCGCCCGGCAAAGCCGGCGGAAAGTATCGTCATGCAGCAGCGCGGAAGAAAACTTTTGCAGCATTGAGGTTATTTTACTTCTGCGCCGCCCTGCCACAATGGCAAATTTTGTTGTGGAAAATGTTGTCATTTCAGGTGTGTCTTTGCCGCACTTTGCCGGCTTTCATTTAATATTCTTCCGTGGCTATACGTGAAGTTCATGTAACCGGATATCGCTCTGTTCGCAACCTCAGGCTCCATTTGAGCCAGATCAACGTGCTTACCGGACCCAACGCAACCGGCAAGACCAATTTGTATAACTCGGTCTTTCTGCTGGCCAAGGCCGCTGCCGGAGGATTTGCCCAGGTTATTGCGGAAGAAGGCGGCATGCCTTCCGTTCTGTGGGCCGGCTCGCGCAAAAGCCGGTCGTTTGGTTCCGCGCGGCTTGAAGCTGCGCGCATGTCATTAGGCATTAAAACAGATCCGTTCAGTTATGAGCTTATCTGCGGACTGCCCAAGCTTGGCGGTCCGGTGGAAAAATCAGCCTTTTCACTTGACCCTGAAGTTAAAGAAGAGCGCGTATGGATGGACGCTCCGCATGGCCTGAAGGTCACGTTTTTTGAGCGATCACCCAAGGGCGCGTGGATTCTGGATAATGACGAGCGGCTGGCAGACTATTCCGGAGAACTGCTGCCCACTGAATCGGTTTTGTCGCAGCTGCGCGAGCCGCATCTTTATCCTGAACTCTCTTCCTTGCGCGCAGAGATGAATCGCTGGCGCTTTTATCATCACTTCCGTACGGATGCTGAGTCTCCGCTGCGCCATCCGCAGGTGGGCGTGCGGACGCCAGTGCTGGCGCATGATGGGCGCGATCTTGCCGCCGCTTTGCAGACCATCAATGAAGTTGGCCAATCTCAGGATTTGCATGAAGCCATTCGTCAGGCATTTCCCGGCGCATCGCTTGAAATTGAGCACGATGAAGACAATGGCATGTTTGCGGTGCTGTTGCGCATGCCGGGGCTGCGGCGTCCATTGCGCGCGCGTGAGCTTTCTGATGGAACCCTGCGCTATCTCTGTTTGCTGGCTGCTTTGCTGAGTCCGCACCCGCCGTCATTGCTGGCGCTGAACGAGCCGGAAACCAGCCTGCATCCTGATCTGCTTGAGCCTTTGGCCCGGCAACTAGTGAATGCAGGCAAATATTCCCAACTCTGGGTGGTCACGCATTCGCAGCGCTTGGCTGAACTGGTGGAGAAATTTTCCGGTGAATCCCCAATTCGGCTGGAAATTGTTGGTGGTGAAACTCGCGTTGTAGGCCAGCGGCTGATTGATGAAAGCGAAGAAGAAGCCGGATGAATCAGTAAATTCAGCCTGTGGGAGAATATCTCAAGAGGCTGCGCCAAATTAGAAAGAAGATCGCTTAATCAATTTGGATAACTAAGTACAAATGTATGCCCCACGCTTTGCATTGTCAAAACCGAAGTTAGAAGAGAAATAACAATTCTTTGGCTGGGTTAGAACGTGGGCTTAAATGGTTTCGCCTTACTACTGTTGCACCATCACTTCTTGCATCACGACAGTTTTCTTTTCGGCTTGGAAGTGATCTGTGCTCTCCGCAAGAAATTTCATACTCAAACTAATTTTTTCAGGAAATTAATTAGATTTTACTAACAACTCCTCATTGACCCGAGTTGCTGTTCAAGCTACTATCCATTTAGTTTTTTCAAATCAAACTCAAAGATTCAATGCACATGAGTATTGAGTCTTTAAAATGTCGACGGATAACCAGGTGTGTCTAAGCTGTTTGACGTGTTGCTTTCCGGGCAGCATGTTAATGTTTGAAGCCTAAACCTTCCTGACTCCACACAAACTTCCGGTCCAATCATGAGCAGACGTGTGTCTCCAGTAAGACATTTGTCCATGCTCATCCAGCTCCATTCATCCTTTAGACAACCTATCAGGAGCCTGTATGTACTACAACGCAAATGGCGAGAAGGTCTCTCGCGCACGATGGAAAGAGATGTATAACGCTTTTAAGAACCGGCAGGAGCTTGTGAAAGCAGGCTTGACGAGCCGGCGCGACCTCATGAAACTTGGCTTGCTGACGAGTGCAGGCATGCTGGTCGCGAAAAAGAGCCTCAGCACACGTGCATGGGCTGATACATGGGGAAGCGGCAGCTGCCGTTCAGGAAGCAGTGGCTGCGGCAACTGCGCCAGTCCAACCACCAGGCCATGGGTAATGAACATGCCGATCCCTACTGTGAAGCAGCCCATTGCTCTCTCTGCGCTTACAGGCCCGGCGCCGACCATTGCACCGAATAGCGCCATCAACCCCGCTACGGGAATTGCGTATGAAGGCCGCACGCGGGCGCATCAATCGCCGATCGGCAGCAACGGGAACCTTCCTTTTCCGGCTGCAACGGTATATCAGGTCAATCAGCAAGTTGGAAATATAAGCATGTCACCCGATCTGCCAATGCAGAGAATGTGGACCTATGATGGAATGAGTCCCGGGCCTACGTATGTTGCGCATTACGGCACGCCGATCCTGATCCGCAATTATAACAATCTGCCTTCAGACAATGGCGGTTTTGGAATCAATTCAGTTTCCACGCACCTGCACAACGCCCACACGCCTTCTGAAAGTGATGGTTTTCCGTGCGACTATTTCGCTTCCGGCCAGTACTATGACCAGTATTATCCCAACCAGCTTGCCGGCTTCCTTTCTGATCATGTATCCACGAATGGCGACATCAATGAATCATTGAGCACGCTCTGGTATCACGACCACCGCGAAGGCTTTACTGCGCAAAACGTTTACAAAGGCCTGGTGGGGCATTACATCCTCTTCAATCAGAATGACACGGGCGATGAAACGACCGGATTCAGGCTTCCATCATTCCCGAACTATGACATTCCCATGATGTTTGCCGATCGCTGCTTTGATGCCACCACCGGTGACCTGGTGTTTGACACGTTCAACACAGATGGCATCCTGGGAGATAAATTCCTGGTGAACGGAGTGATTCAGCCGGTGCTGCACGTAAGTCCGCGGCGCTATCGCTTCCGCTGGATCAATACCGGCCCATCGCGGTTCCTGCAGCTTTACTTGACTGACCTCACAAATCCCACGGCTTCACAGCCGTTCTATCAGATTTCGAATGACGGCAATTTGCTGCCGAAACCGATTCAGGTTCCGGCGGTGGCGCTGGGAGTGGCCGAGCGCAGTGATGTGATCATCGATTTCAGCAAATATGCAGGCAAGACGATCTACATTGAAAACCGCCTGAATCAGCCGAATGGCCAGGGCGGGCCCACTGGATCAGTAGTTGGCGGCGGCCAGGGCTTCCTGATGCTGCAGATTGTGGTGGATCAGCCGGCGGCAACTGACAATAGCGTGGATCCGGCAACGGGCCCGAGCTATTACACATTACCCAGTGTGAGCGCATCACCGCGCGTTACCCGCAACTTTAATTTTGATCAGGGGCGCAACGGGCAATGGACCGTGAACGGCAACTTGTTCAGTTGTACAACCGCGCGCTTTACCGTGCAGCAGAACACGCTGGAGCAGTGGAACTTCCAGAACGGCTGGAATTGGTCCCACCCAATTCACGTGCACATGGAAGAACATCAGGTCATCCAGGGCGCTCCGGGATTGTACGGCAGCAGCAGCGATGACTCGAGCAATTACAGCCACTACGGCAGCCAGTACTGCTGGTCAGGTTGTGACAGCGCTTCAGAAACCGGCGTGAACCTTTCGCGCAAAGATACGGTCCGCCTGGTTCCCAAGAGCAATGCCACCATCAAGATGCGTTTCAGGGATTGGCTTGGCCGCTATGTGATTCACTGCCACAACGTGATTCATGAAGATCATGCCATGATGGTGCGCTTTGACGTGGGCACAACCGGCGATACAAATTCAAATCCTTAAACCCGGCTTGCAGCAGCCTGCCACGGGCAGGCTGCTGTGCCACAACTGGTCCCAAAGGAGTTTCTATGTCAGAGATTAGCAGAAGAAAGTTGTTCTCCGGGTTTGCCGTCCTTCCATTTGCGGGAGCGCTCGCAGCCCGGGCCGATAGTCCTGTTCCAG
>DASRCD010000740.1:0-3844 GCA_035653315.1 Candidatus Angelobacter sp. | reverse complement strand
TGAATTACGCTGATCAGGGCACCACGGCCGTTGCCTGAGCGGAAAAACCGCTTTCAGTCCCATTGGCCGCGACGGAAGTGACAACATAGAAATAAGTGGTGCCTGATGTAACCGTGTTGTCAGTAAAGACCAGCACGGTAAGCGGGGCAGAATTCAGCTTGGTAAAAGGTCCGCCGCTCTGCGTGGCGCGATACACGTTGTACCCGGAAGGCGCCGGAACCGCCGCATCCCAGGCAATGTCAACCGAGTGCTGCACGGTTGATCCAGTGCCGGAGAGCGCAACGCTCAAAGCCGGATTGCTGGCATTGCTGGTGATCTGCAAGCTTCCGGTTACGCTGCCTGCCGCAGCCGGAGCAAACGTCATGGTCACAGTGGCAGATTTTCCCGCAGCCAAAGTAAGCGGCAGCGCCGGGATACTCTGGCTGAAGCCTGTGCCGCTGGTGGCAATCTTGCTTACCATAATCGCCGTGCCCGATGCATTGCTGAGCGTAACGGTCTGGTTCGCGCTGGAGCCAGTCAACACGCTGCCAAACGCCACAGACTGCGGAGTCACCGTGAGAGTTCCCTGAGTTGGCGTTGGTGTGGGTGTTGGGGACGGTGTAGGCGTTGGAGTTGGAGAAGGTGTAGGTGTTGGCGTAGGAGTTGGTGGCGGAGGCGCAACAGGCGCGCCTGTGTATTCATACGCTCCAATGTCATAAGCTGTTCCAGAAGGGCGCAGCGCCTGGACCACATCGCGATTGATTCCGGTATTCGCGCCATGATCAATGGCTGGGCTGCCAGCCAGCGGACGGAAATTGTTGTTGGCCGCATCCGTGAAGTTGGGATTCACATTCAGGCTTGCCGTGGAAAATGCAGGTATTTTGCCCGCGCCAAAGAAAAGATTATTGCTGCCGCTGAAGCGCGTGGCCAGAGAATTGGGTGCAAGATACGATTCGCCGGTCAGCGCAAAAATAATGTTGTTGGTTACGGTAACCGGAGCAGAGGCTGAGATCGCACCTGAATCGCCATTGGCCCGGCGGCCGCAATCATAGAGCGTGTTGTCCTGAATCAGCACTGCCGATGTTCCAGCAGAGCCGACATTAATGCACGCATAGTTGCTCTCAATCCCATTGGGAGCAGGGCCGGTCCCTGCGTGATAAACCACGTTGTTGTAGGCCTTCACCGCGCCAAGCGTGGGATTGACCGTGGCAAAGTTGATGCCGTCACAACGCGTGTCATGAATCAGGTTGTTGCGCACCGTGATGTCGTGCAGGGCCGTGGTGTCTGAAGAGAACTGAAGACCGCGGCAGGATTGCACGTTTCCAATTTCATTCCAGCCAAAGTCAACGGTGTTGGAGCCTGTTTCAAACAGCACGCCTTGATACAGTTTGAGACTTGTGCCGGTGGCGGAACCAACATCGTGAATCCTGTTGCGATAAAGAGTGGCATTGGCCGATCCGGCAAAATCAACGCAAGCGCCGGAGCCTGATCCGTTGGGGCAGGAGATGTCACTGCCCACCACGCGCCAGTTGGATGAGTTAGAGACGCTGAGCGCGCTGAAAGCCCCACGCAACGTGAGCCCCGCAAGCACCCAGTAATTTGCGGTTGCGGTGGTGCGGATACCGTAAGACTGGCCGGTTGCTGAGCCAATGGTTGCCGTTGCGCCGGGATAAGCTACAAGCGCAATGGGCAGAGAAGCTGTGCCGCTCTTTGCCAGCGCCAGCGTTGCGCTGGAACTATCCAGGCCGGTTTCGTTCACGCCGTTCATCAGGTAGATCACGTCACCGGCGGCAGCGGTGTTTTTGGCTTTCACCACGGTGCGCCACGGAGCGGTAAATGTTCCCGTATCGGTGTCTGCTCCCGTGGGTGAAACAAAATAAAGTTTTCCCGGACGCACCGTAAACGGCATTCCATTACTGGCCGCGCCGGAAACAGTAAGAACAATGTTGCCGGTAACAGCAGCATTCCCCAGTTGAAAGCTGACCCTGGTGTCTGACCATTGCAGATAGTTGGCGGCACTTGCGCCGTTAATGGTTACCGTGGACGTGCCGCGTGTTACGCCGAAGCCAAATCCATAGATGGTTACTACCGCGCCCTGATTGTTTGCGCCGCCGCTGTTCGGGCCGCTTTGAAGATCGCTGAAGATAATTCGCGGACCGGCCGTTTGTGCAAGTGCCGGAGCGCTTAAAACAATGCTCCACACCAGGAGGTTAAAAAACCTTTTCATTGGACCTCACTTATTTTGTTTTTTCAAAGCAGCGGAACTGGGGGAATGGCTGCTGGTGCACCATCAAGGTGAAACGGTGCTATTCCACTGTTGGCGAACCTGACAATGCCTGATGTTGGTGGCAGTTGGTTTTCGCGCGAACTTGCGTTGCGGAACGCTTTGACAAAGGCATCTCAAATGCCATAAGACGTAACAGGGCAGGAATTCTTTTGCGCATTGATTTCAGGAGAGTTGGTTTGTAGAAGCTGAACCGCGCAATTTTTTGCAACGTAAACAATGCTTGTTCCAGCTCTGGATATTCCTAGGTGTTTCTTAGCGGTAAACTCCGCGAATCGGTTTAGCTGAAAAGTACTAATGTCTGCCGGTGCGGTATCCGAAAATAGATTTCGTCACCTGAAAAGCTGAACAAAAGAAGTAAGTGTGCAAAAAATTATCCAGAATGCGGAGCAGGCTGCATGTGTTTGGCACTTAGGAAAAATTGCGAAATGGTTTATTGCCATTCGCAGGTGATGCTGCGCAATGAAGGGCCGATGAAATAGCGACATTGCACAAAAACTGAACGTAATAGAGATGTGAGCAACGCTACGTCCCTGCAATTACAATTTCGCACATGCGATTAGATAAGAAAGTTGCCATCATTACCGGTGGCGGCAGCGGGATTGGCAAAGCCATTGCGCAGGCATTTGTGCGTGAAGGAGCGAGCGTGGTGATTGCGGGCCGCGACCAAGAAAAGCTTGAGTGCGCAATGCAGGAAATTGGCCCTAACTGCGTGTCCTGTGCCGCCGACGTCAGCAAGCGGGCTGATGTAGAAAATCTCGTCAAAGCTGCGATCGAAAAATTTGGACACATAAACATTCTGGTAAATAACGCGGCTGTGCTTCTGCCCGGGACCGCCGAGTCGCTCAGTGAAGAAGATTTTGACCAGACGTTCAGCATCAATGTTCGTGGAGTCTGGCTGCTTTCCCGCGCCGTGTTGCCGCACATGCGTGCCGCTGGCGGCGGTTCCATCATCAATATTGCATCAGTCCTGAGCAGCGTAGGCGCGCGCAATCGCGTGGCGTATGCAGCTTCCAAAGGCGCAGTGCTGGCCATGACCAAAGCCATGGCGCTGGACCATGCGGCGGAAAAGATCCGCGTGAACTGTATCTGTCCGGGCATTGTGGAAACGGAGATGGTGGCAAAATTCAACACGGATGAGAATCTCCGCCGTCAGCGGCTGGCGTGGCATCCCGCCGGACGTTTCGGCCAGCCGGAAGAGATAGGCAGCGCCGCGGTGTACCTGGCCGGCGACGAATCGGCATGGACAACCGGAACTGCTCTTACCGTGGATGGCGGCTATACGGCGCAGTAAAAATAATCGTTCTTTTAGGCTCCCATAAATCGGCTCATCGCCGAACCGCAACGTCATCCGATAATCGGAAGCACTTGATGCCATAACCAGAGTTTCTGTCCAGCCGAATGTTACGGAAGTATTTACCAGGAGGTGCCATATCTCTTTTGGCGCTGGGGTTGGGTTAAAATTCCCATTGCAAATGGAAGATAAATTCGGGGGTCTCTGATGCAGGGTTCCGGGATATAAAGGGTCAGTCACATGCGTCCGATTACTTCACTCATAAAGTTTAAGCGCGGCGACCATAT
>DASRCD010000739.1:0-10778 GCA_035653315.1 Candidatus Angelobacter sp. | reverse complement strand
TTAGGTCTGGAGCCAGCGCCGGCTAAGGACTCAAATCCGGTTCCAGATGGAATCTGGTCGCCCACGAATTTGAGTCGGCCTGGAAGCGCAAAGGGCTCTGGGGTTGCGTTTACCCCAGAGCAGCGGGAGAAAACTTGGACTAGGGGTATATGGCTGCTGCTTTGCCCGCTAAACCGCTTATCCATACGGAGGTCCTTTGCGCCTCCGCCATCCGATCCCGGTTCAATCCAGCCTCATCTCCCATCCTTCACCCCCTCGCCCCCTTGCCTGCTTCGCCTTATCCTCAACGTCCGATAACAGATATTCTGTAAAGTTGAACAGTAGAAGCGGCCAGTAAGGTGAACTAGAAAGGTCTCACGTTGCTGGCAAAGAATAAAAAACCGCAAGATTTCCCTTCACTCCCGTTCATCCTAAGCCCAATACGGGAACTGCTACACAAACTTAAAGTGTCGATCTGCCGCGCGCTTGCCCCCTTGCGCAGAATCGTAACTCGCGAAGTTGAAGTCCACGAATATGCGCGTAACAGCCAACATCCCCGGCTGTTCACGATCATAGACACGCTGGAGTGTGGTCATGAGTATGAATCCCATGGCTGGAGCTTCCGTGATTTGATCCTTGGTTATGTGGACCCTGTTGAATCGCCCCACGTAACCGCGCGTCGTAGACGTTGCCATCCGTGCGCTGAAATAGCCAAAAAGAAAAAACCGGTAGCGTCAGTCTCGCTGCCTGAAATGGCGGGTGTGGCATGAGTACCAACTTAGAAAACCTTCAAGCCGCCGAAAACGAAGCCGAGCTATTGCAACAGCCGAACGAGGATTTTCTGAATGTTTTTCTCGGAGCTTTGTCTGGAAGAGTTTTGCCTGACGAATGGAACGGTGCCTTAGAAACTGCGCTCAACATTATGCGTAAGAGAGCGGCAGGTGAGGAATGAGCACACTCACTATTGATGACGGCATTAACGCTGCCCTGATTTTGTTGCCGTTAGCTGCCTTGTTTTTTGGGATTGGCATCGGCGTTGTGGCCACCAAGTACGGTTACTTTGTGGTCTATCGGGAGCACCTGGAAAACCACTCTTACGCGCGGGTTCCCTCACCTGAGTGTCCATTCTGCAAAGAGGAACGCGGCACTGCTGCGCGGCTTGATCTTTCGCTGCCAGATTTTTTTGCACCGGAGAAATTAGATCAGGAGCGTGAACAGTGAGCGAATTCACCAAACTACCTCTTGAAGTCGGCATGGAGCGGCTGCTTCAAGTGACTCAGAGCTGTGCAATCTTTGGCACGTATGAATTCTTTAGCTCGCTGATGACTGCTATTTCCATGTCGGTCTCAGATGAGCAGTGGGATGCGTTGATGCAGGACGCGAAAGAGCGATGCACCAAAAGAAGAGGAAAAACCTAATGAGCACGGCTGCGCGTATTGCGGTGCATCGTGAGTCAGCTTCGTGGGAGTTGATGAGTGCGGACTCGCGTACTGCCGTGGCGCGTGCCGCTGGTTTCAATGTGGTGCATACGCTCCATCGCATCGCGGCTTCAGCATGGTGCGACCTTTACGACCATGAACGCACGGCGCTGTATCGCGTGAACTGGAAAGCGGTAATCGGAAAACTGGAGGCTCGAAAGAAATGACAAAAGATAACGCTGGCAACAAACTGAGCGAAGGAAATTTTGTACAGGTGACATTGCCAAGTGGAGTGAGTGCTCTGCGCGGGCGGATCAAGTCAATTAGCGAAGGGCGTATCACTCGGATCGGCGGCGCACGCAAGAGCGAAGCTGATGCATCGGTGCAGCCTGGACTTGTAACTGTTGAGATTATTTTGCCGGTTGAATCCCATCCTGAGACCGGAGTAGCTCCGAACATTATCCGTATCTGGAACCCAACCGGAAAAGATTTAGAAGCGGAAGCAAAGACGCTTCAGCACGTATAAACAAGCTCCGGGTGAAAAGCCAGCACCCCGAGGGGGGAAGGCGCGGCGGGCAAGTGGGCGCATTGAGCATGTTCGCCGCGCACTCTTAAAAAAACATGACTAAGAACGTTAAGGAAAATCTGATTATCGTCGGAACAATGGTTGGCGTAGTCGCATTCATCGTCGTTCTGATGCCACCGATTTTCTATTACATCGGGAAATGGTGGAGCTTATGGGCCAATAAATAATTTTGGAAAGGAGAAAACATGATCGTTCTCGGGTTTCAAACACTGAAGGTCCTATTCGTCGTGATGCACGTGATCGGCGCCGCGGCAAAGCTTCCCAAACTCTAAATGGCAAACGATCAACCTATGTCGGACAAGTGCATCGCGTGTGGAGGGCCGGTGAATTTCACGGCGCAGTTGGTGCTTTCCTCACGTGGTGCCTCGCCGCGAAAGCAGCACTCAAGCAAGGTAGTTGGTGTATGCGATACGTGCTGCAATCCGCGTTCGCCTGGATACGGCCAGTTAAAACAGAACCTTGCTCTTGAGTTATGGCAGAACCGCAACATACACGCACAGAAGTTAGAAACAGTACCAGCGGACGCAAAGACTCTTTCAGCGGGGGAATGAATTGCCCGAGCTGTCGAAAGGTAGTTGCGCGTGGCGAGAACGCGTGCGCATGCGGGCAAGAGGTTTACTGGTGCTATGAATGCGGCCACATGCAGTTGCTGGGCATGGATGAATGCCCTGGATGCAAAAGAAAAATTGTGTGGCTCGATCCGCCGTGCTGTTGTGATTTTTATCCCGATGGGCGTTGGCACTATCACTCGCGGCTGTGGAAGAAGCTTTCACTTGGTCGCTTCCGCGTTGCCGGTCCGCCACTGACGCGGGAAGAGTACGAAAAATTTTTACAGGATGCAGCATGACTGTATCTCAGCAAATCGGATTAGTGACCATCAAGCGGCGCAAAGGGCGCATCGCTGGTTTTGGTTTGCCAAAGATCCCGGTTCAAATCCTCTGGTGTGGTACGAATCGCCCGCGTAAAAAATTCGGTGAGAGAAAAAACGGATGGAGTTTTCCCCCTGCTGTGCGTGAACTTCTTTTACAAGAGCTGGCGGGTAAAACGTGTCTACATCTTTTTGGCGGCGCGGCAGACTTCGGTGTCCGCCTGGATTTGGATCCTGCGACAAATCCCGATGTTGTGGGAGATGCTTTCCTTCCACCCTTCGCCCGCGATTCATTTGATGCTGTAATTCTTGATCCGCCGTATTACCAGATGAAGCAGCAGGAAAAAATGGCTTTGATGCGGGCTGCTGCATGGATATCACGTGATCGCATCTACTGGTTTCACACTGTTTGGATTGCGTCGGATCGGCACACTCCACTTCAACGGGCGTGGCTTGTACGCGTGGGAGATCAGTGCGCGGTGCGCGTGCTGCAGGAGTTCAAATCGCTGCCTTCAAAACTACCGCCGTTGCAGCCGCATGAATTCACGCGCGGGCACCCGCTGATTTACAAGCGATGGGCAGAACGTAAGGCGCGTGGGGCTGAGCTTTTCCCTGATTTGTTTGCAGGCAAGCAAATCGCAGGCGCCGTGGACCGTGGCAAATCGGGCGTGTACACGGGAGATTGGCACGAATGAGAGCCAAGCGCGCAACTACCGATGTTTCCAAAATTGCGTTCACTCTTCCCTGCCGCCGCTGCAGTTCACAGCCTGGGCACGCCTGTACGAATGCCAATGGTGGAATGCGTGTATTTCAAACAACGCGCTTCCGCTGGTATTACAAGCACCACAAGATTCGGGTGAATGACGCCAAAGCGGTCATCGCGAAGCAAAAAGAGCTGGAACTCTGGAATTCCCTTTACGCTCACGAAACTCCATCCACGGGAGAAACTGCCCAAAAGTGAGCACCCTTCCCCAAACAGGCGTATACGCGGGCGAATCGGCCTTTAAAGCTATCCAACACGCTGATGCCGACGTCTACGAAACCCGCAAATCCCTTCCCCCAATAAGGCTGGGGACCCTTCGCCGGAGGCGCAAGGGGGCAATGTGCGCCGGAGCGAAGCGAGGCGCGGGAGCGAAGCGACCTTCACTTGATACTGGCATTCAACTAGAAACATCTTTGCTGTTTTGGTCGCAAACCCCTGATTCGCCAAGGGATGAACGCGCAAAGAAAAAACGGATGCAAGATGTTCTGGAGATTTCCTGCGCCAAGATTGTTGCTGAGATTGAACGGCGGCTGGATGATCTGCAATCGTGGGAGCCTGGACCTGAGTTAGATCGGGAGTTGGAAAAGGCGCAATCCGAACTGAAGACGTGGACGGCAACATGGGCGCGTCTTTCCAATTGCCAGAGTGAGTGGATCGGGTACAAGGCAACGTGTTGCAAGTCATCACTGGCCATCCCAATAGGTTGCAACCATCGCGGATGTTTTCTTTGCAATTCGGCGCGTCTGCGCAAGTACCGTGAGCGGGTAAAGGCGCTGTTTGGGCGGCTTACGCGTCCGGTGTTTCTTACGCTCACGGTTCCCAATACAAAAAAAATCAGCAAGCGTACGTTCTCTGCGCTCCGGCGCGGATGGAACCAATTTCGTAAAAATTCGCCGTGGATTGAGGGCGGCATTTATGCCATTGAAACAACGTTCAATAAATCTCGTGAAGCTGAAGGGCCGTGGCACACGCACATCCACGCGCTTGCATCAGCAGATGCGCCTATACCCCAGTGCCGATGCGGTTTCTGCAATCGGTGCGGTAAATGGCTTAGTGAAAAATCAGTTTGCCGATGTGGCGGGCACGCGGCCTGGCGTTGGCATCGTTACGACGACACTGGCGAGTGGGCAAAGTGTCACAAGACTGACTGTGCCTTTATCGGCTTTAAGAGACGCATTGAGTTCGATTGGTTTCTTGCTACCGGAGGACGTAAACAGCGGTGGAGTTCTGCAAGTTTCCATCAGTGGGCAAATCAGTGTGAACCGGGATTCTGGAAAAGCCAGCTTGATCGTAAGCAGTGGGATAGCAGAAATCGCCGAGTGGTGCACATCAAGCGAGTCAGCGACCGAGAAAAAGCCTGTCTCGAAGTCGTTAAGTACGTCACCAAAGTTTCGGACTTCGCGGACAACCATCGCGCGGTAAAAGAATTTTTCACGGCATCGCGCGGCGCGCGGATGTTGCAGACCTTTGGCACGTGGTACGGATTGAAGCTTGATCCCGATGTCAACAAGGGAATGCCATCAGCGGAGAACGCCTGGAATGGTTTGCAGTGCGATTGCGGAAAAAACCAGTTTGAGCGATGGGGCAGAGTTTATGCGGAAGCAATTTGTTACGACAAGGACGGACGCGCACGGCTGAAAAAATCAGTCTATGAGCGCGGGAGTCCGCCTGGATTTTTGGAGAGCAGTAAAAATTCAATTCAAGGAGCGTGCCAACATGACACCACGGATAACGGAAGAGCAGGAAGCGAAAGATTATTTTGATTCAAAAAAACACCCGGATACTTCCGGTGATTTTGATGAATTTGTCACTCGAAAAGAACCGCGTCTTTTTAAATTCGAGAAACCCGGCGACAAGATTACCGGACACCTCTCAGCATTTTTAAAGACGAATTTTCAGGGCAATGACCGGAGCGGCGTCACGCTGTTTTTTTGCGTGGAAGAAAATACCAATCAATTTGTGAAAGTTCACGCCACGCGCCAGATGCTTGAAAAAATCAGCACTCAAGACGTGGGCCGGAAAATCCGTATTACCTACCAGGGTGAAAATACGGAAGTGAGAACCGTGGGCAATAAAATGCGGAACTTTACGGTGGAAATATCGAAAGCGCCGCCTCGTACCGATTTGCTGATGGATACAACGTTTCTGGAAATGGTCCAGGAAGACGATTGATTTTTGGAACACGGGTGCCATGCAATCTCGATTATTTTTCAGTGCTGAAAAATAGGGAGATGGCATCAGTGGCGCGGACAACAAACCTAGGTTTTTGCTCCGCGTGGAATTGCTTTTCGACCTGAATCTAGCTGTGCACAGCACCGGATTGGTAATCCGGCAT
The DNA here is from genome assembly GCA_035653315.1 of Candidatus Angelobacter sp. Lineage (GTDB taxonomy): Bacteria > Acidobacteriota > Terriglobia > Terriglobales > Acidobacteriaceae > Angelobacter. The sequence continues at coordinate 4,829 of DASRCD010000739.1, read as the reverse complement.
TAGTGAAGGGTGAAGCAATTCCACGGAGGGCAAAATGCCAAAGTGTCCAGAATGTGATGGTGAACTTGAGCGGAGTTCTACAAAGAAAAAAGGGATGGATGTGTTGAAGCACAAGGACCCTGCTGCTGCAAAGGCGGCGGGCTGTGGTGTGAGTTTTATTCCGGCAAGGTCAAAGGGAGCGGCGAAAAATGGCACTGAAGAAAAAAAGGGGACGCCCGCGCAAGCATCCACTGAAGAAAACGGAGAGCAGCAATCCACCAGCGGCGGATACCGCGAAGCCGTCAAGCGTGCTGGAAAGCGCAAGCAAAGCGGCGGACGATCTGACCGGAGTGGTGCGCAAAATGTTCAGCAAGCCACCAGAACCCATCAGCAGCCCGCAAGCACCAGCGGCGGAGCAGCAAAATCAAAGCGTGGATTCTTCGATGATGTCACAGACTTCGTCTCAGGAAAATTCTAGCGTCGATACGTCTCAGCTTGAAGAGACGGTCAATCAGGTGAAAGAGCGTTTTGGTCCAGCGCCGAGCGAACCCGCGCAATCGGGCGCGCCTGGAACTGGACCGGAACCGGCGCAAGCTCCGCAACCCGAGCCGACGTTTGATCCACCTGACCACAACTTTGTGCCGGAAGCTACGGTGCGGGCAATTCTGGAATCTGCTTTCTCCAGCGCATCGAAGCGTCACGGCGCTCATTGGCAGCTCTCGCCGGATGAATCGCGTTCGCTCACGCCCATCACTGTGGACATGGTGAATGAGCAGGGGCCGCGGCTGTTTGGAGAATCGCAAAACCGTGCGTTGTTTATCTGGGTTGCCGTGATGGGAGTTTTCATTGCAGTTAGATCGGAAGCAGGGGCGAGGTTGATTGAATGGATCATGGACAAAATTACCGGAGTAAAGCAGCCAGCGGCGCAACCGAAACCGCAGCAGCAAAAGGCGGACGCAAAGAAGGATTCGACTCCGTCAGAGGCCGCACCTACCACGGCGGCATCACTGGCGTTCTCGGATTCCTCGGGCTTCCAGGTACCGGCAAGACAACCCTGATGCTGGATAAGCTCTGGGATTGCAAGCACGTGATCATCTACAACACGGCGGGCGATTTCGGTAACGGAACGCGCGGCGCTGGGCGTCCGCTGAAACCTCTTCCAGGCTTCCGATTTATTTTCAGCATGTCCGAGCTGGCGGCATATCTACTCCAGGCAAAGCAGGAAAACTGGCAGAAAGTGCGCGTCTGCTTTACGCCTCTCCGCAATCCTGCAATGGAAGCAGAAGAGGTTGTTATTCGTGGGAAAAAATATCCCATGAAGATGGCGCTTTTTATTACCGCGTGTGATCTGGTGCGTGATTTTGGGGATTGCGTTTTTGCTGTGGATGAAATCTGGAACTTTCAGAACGCGGCATGGTCGCCGGACGTGCTGAATGAACTTATGCTGCAATGGCGGCATTATGGGTTGACACTGGCGTACACCGCTCAGATTCCGCAAAAGGTGGATAAGACCCTTCTTACCGTAAGCACGGAAATTTATTGCGGACGATTGAATCTGGAAAATGATTTGAACGCGGTCCGGCGCAATGCGCGTATTCCTGAAGACGCGATGCGGCTGCTTCCGAACCTTCCCGATTGGCAGTTTGTTCATCGCTTTGAAAATGGAACGTGGAAACTGGAGAGGCCATGAGGAACATAGTAGACAATGTCATTTCTTTTATGAATGGTGCGGCTTTGATGATTGTTTGTGTTCGCTTTTTTGGGCTTCCTGACCATCAACTGCAAGGCAATAAGGATTGTTGGGGCTTACTGATTGTGATCTCGCTTTTTTCACTGAAACACTTTTTCGATTCTGCGCGTATACGCTACTAGCGAAAATATTTTTTTCTGCTGCTACGATTCGGAAAAAATTTAGACTTACGGGTTTTCGCGGGCGCTTCTCTGCCAATCATGCTTGACAACATGTGGTATCTTCCGTCCTGTTAGCACGCGGTGAGCGCCGGTTGCTCCTGCCAAAAAAGATGCGAAGCTGTACTTCGCTCCTTTCGAGTTTGAGAAGACAACAACCGGCGCTCAGAAAAGAGGAGAATGCCAATGCCACATCTGAAATCGATTCTTGTTATCGCGGTTGTTGCCCTCGTCGTGATCTGGGCCACCAACAAAGTCGGGTTCCTGGGCGCACTCACCGGACAGCAATAACTTTTTGCTGGTTCCCTTCCCTGTTTTTAAACGTTAACTTTTTTGCAGTCGCGTGCTGAAAGGTTGATTGATGTTCAATTTCGTAAAACTCATGCGTGGTTTCTCTTTGGCAGCCATCGGAGCGTGGCTTGTGGCCACCTTCAGCGCCATGATGCAGAAGTCAGAGTTCATGGAGAATGAGCGTATCCAGTACCAGGCTGAGAACACGCCATTGCTCCACAAAATGCCGACGCGTACCGGCGTGCTCTGTACGCGCAGTGATTTTGTTGTGGCCGGCTCCCTGGTGATTTCAGGCGGTACCACCAGCGGCACTGTCTTGGGCGAGAATCCGGGCAACCTGTTTTTGCAGACGCTCAAGATTCAGGGCTTCGCGCTCGATCCCAGCTATCCCAACGGCACGCTGGTGAACTTGTCACCGCGCACGCTCTTGCGGCGCCGCATGTTCGATAGTCAGGGCCGTCGCTTCATTCCTGACCCAAACAACACTACGGGTTTCACCGGCGCGGCGGGCACGTTCACGCTGAGCTATCCAATCGTGAAATATTGGTCGCTGGATTGGATGCAGCGTCCAATTGATCTCGCGCTGGATACCGGCATGTTCTCGCAAGTGCTGTGCACGCTCACCAACGGAGCTGCAGCGCGGCAATTCAGCGGCAATGACCGCACGTTCACCTACAGCAGCGTGTTCTGGGAAATCACGCATCGCTTCCAGCGGTATGACGGCAATGGCAATGGTCCCATCGCGGTTGTGTTTGATGACGATCATGTGCGCAACATTGCCGGAGCGAATGCCCGCCTGGAATTGAACAATGAATTCCCGCCTGATGGCGCGTACATTGATCTGCTGTTCATCGCGGAAACCACCAACCAGACGCTTGCGGATACCATTGTGAACCGCATCACGCTGAAGAGTGGCACGGAGCAGTTCTACGATCAATATGCCGCGCCGCTGAAAACGCAGATGGAAGAGTTGATCGGCGATTCCAGCACCACCACCACGCCACGCACCGGCCTCTATTACACGCAGATTGCCGATGATGGTTTGATCACCAATGCAAAGACGAATATCTCTGCTGTGGTTGACCAGGCCAATCCAGGCACGGACCGGCTGATTATCGCGCGGCGCTCATGCGCTCCTATTCCAACCAATCGCCAGCAGAACGGCGGCGGGATGGTCAAGCGCGGGGCGTAAAACAAGCTCATCCTGGGGGATGAGGTTCGTCGGCTAAACCCGAGAGTGTTTTCTCCAAAGGTTTTCCACTCTCGGGTTCTAAAAAACCCCTATGTCAATTTTCGTTTTCACTGACAATACGCGCTCCAATCCAGGCAGCAACGGTTACGCACTTGCCAGCGCGACCGTGCCGGTGATTCAGCCGGTTGTCGAAAATGGATTGCCTGGGATGGTGCCGATTATCAGCACAGCGCCTTCGCCGGACCCGAATCAGTTGACCGGCACGCCCACGCCCGCGAATGTGCAGAACGATCCAGCGGCTTCCACTGTGGTCACTAGCGCGGGCATAGGCACGGCATTGGTGGATGAAGTGTTGAGCATCGTGACCAATCCCACGCAACACATCATCGGCGTGATCGTGCTGCTGGTGATTGCATGGTTTGTATGGAAGCACTTTAAGTAGCTAGCGGTGCGAGTGGAGAGCAAGGTACATGAGGAATAGTAAAAAAATCAAAAGGATCATGACCTCTCCGCTATTCCTGCGCCTGCGCCGTCTTCTCGGTCTATCGTCGTCATCGTCCCAATCAGAGACAGTTGTAGTTATGCGGCGTCGTTTAGGCATGGTCTACTCACAATGGTCATCGCACGTGTACATGGTGATATTCACCTTGTTTTGTGCTGCGATTTTATCTGCATTTCTGCCTCTGCTGAGTAGTGCAGAGAGTGCGCTGCCAACTTGCCGCTGGTCCACCAGTACTAAAACGGGGCTCGACGGGAGCGGACATTCCATTGATGTATGGAAGATTTTTCGTGCAACACAAGTAGCTGAATTAGGGGCAATTCCATTAGGTTGCGATGAATCAAGCGAAGCTACCGCGACTGTTACGCCGGAATCAGAGTCAATTTCTACTTTTACTTTGGTGCCTCGCGCAACAAATGGCATTGCACGCCAATGCATAGCTTCCAGGGCAACTCCAGTGGTTCCATGGCTTACCCACGTGTCTGTAGACGGTGGCAGTGGTTCTGGTGAGTTTTTAATTTCAGGGACAGGCTCAGAGTCATGCAATGGTACGTTCTCTGCTGTTTCTGGAATGGGTGTTGGGTCAGCTCCTAATGTCGGCTGTGAAGCCGGTGTAGGAAACGCGGTGGGTCTAACTGCTGCTGCTTTTTTTGCAGGTGAAGGTGTAGGTTCTGCCACTTTTTCAGAGGTTGCAGATGTAGTTGGAATCTGTCTGTGTAAAAGTGAATATGACACAGCAAAGGTGACGATAAGAAGGCAGACTATCGCCACTGCAATAAGAGTTTTTAGCCAAGGTGACATTACCGTTCTCCAGCCAAGGGGGATGCGAATTATACCATGAACCCCATCACGGATTTCTTTACTAATTTTCTAGCTGTATTTGGGGTAAACACCGATAACGGTGTGGCTAATGATACTGCGCATGCCATTGGTTTTGACCCTTCAACTGGCACGTTTGTT